>JBFEXN010000023.1:0-15127 GCA_041562655.1 Sulfurimonadaceae bacterium | reverse complement strand
CCTTTTACAAAGCGTTTTGGTTTCTTGCTTCTCTGCTCAGTCTGAGCCTCATTGGCGGCTATATACTTGCGGAAGAGATTGTATGGTTATTGTTTGAACGCGGTGCATTTGAGACAACAGACACACAGAACACTGCTTTTGTATTACAGATGTATATGGTAGGTCTTTTGCCTTTTGGCCTTAGTAAACTGTTCTCCTTGCAACTGTATGCGCAACACCGTCAAAGAGAAGCCGCCAAAATAGCCAGTTACTCTCTTGGAGCCAACATCATCCTCTCGCTCGCCCTTATCTCTCCTTTAGGTGCCGTCGGTCTGGCCCTTGCTTCATCACTGAGCGGGTTGGTCTTATTTGTCTATACCGTCAAAGCCTATGGGACAAAACGCTTTTTAGTTATAATTTCGGACAAAAAAGCCCTGATACTTTTACTGACCTGTGCTTTACTCATTCCGATACTATATTTTTTTAAAGAGATGATCCATGACTTTATATGACTCTGTCAGCAAGACAAAACAAGATTTTATTCCTATCACACCCGGTAAAGCGACGCTATACGTATGTGGTCCTACGGTCTATGACGATGCCCACCTCGGACACGCTAAAAGTGCCCTTGTCTTTGACCTACTGGTACGAACGCTCGAGGCCAATGGTTTGGACGTGACCTTTGCCCGAAACATCACCGATATCGATGACAAGATCGTCAAAAAGATCGAAGAGACCGGGTTAAGCCTGAAAGAGCTCACAGACAAATATACGTCTGCTTACCACAGGGATATGGATGCTTTGGGCATTCGCCGTCCAGACATCGAACCAAAAGCGACAGAGTCCATCGAAGCGATGGTCGGGCTTATCTCAGAACTCATTGAGAAAGGGTTTGCTTACAAGACCGCTGAGGGAGATGTCTACTTTGATACTCAAAAAGACAGTGAATATCTCTCTATCTCCCATCGCCTCCAGGACCAAGATGAGACCCAGAGTCGTATTGAACAAAATACTTTCAAAAAGAACCCTGCGGACTTCGCATTATGGAAGCATTTTGATGATGGTGTCACTTATGATACACCTTTTTCTGCCGGTCGTCCCGGATGGCACACCGAATGCGCCGCAATGATCGAAGAACATTTGGCTGTTGAAGGTGAATATGCCATTGACATCCATGGTGGCGGGGCAGATCTGCTTTTCCCACACCATGAGAACGAAGCGGCACAACACAGATGTGCGACCAACCAGGAGCTTGCAAAGTACTGGATACACAACGGTTTTGTCAATATCGATGGTGAAAAGATGTCCAAAAGTCTGGGCAACAGTTTCTTTTTGAAAGATGCCCTTGGATCATACCATGGTGAAGTCTTGCGTTTTTACCTTTTAAGCACGCATTACAGAGGGGACTTCAACTTCAATGAACTTGATCTGTTAGCCTCAAAGAAACGCCTTGATAAACTGTATCGCCTTAAAAAACGCCTCTTTGGTATGAAGATCACCGAAGAGAAGACAACTTTTCAGACATCTTTACTTGAAGCACTGAGTGATGATCTTAATATCTCAAAAGGGCTTTCCCTTCTTGATGAGATGATATCCAAAGCAAACGAGACACTGGACACAAATCCCAAGGACAAACTGATCAAACGCCAAACACTTGCAGACATGGCCTTTGTGGAAAAACTTCTCGGCTTTGGTACGCAGAACCCTTTTGAATATTTTCAATTTGGTATCGATGATGAACTCAAATCAAAAATTGAGGGCTTGATCATCAGCCGCAGTGCAGCAAAAGAGGCAAAAGACTTTACTACTTCAGACAAGATACGCGATGAACTCCTTGCGCTTGATATCTCGATCATGGACACAGCTCAAGGTACTTTCTGGGAAAAGAACTAGTATATATACTACTCGTTCTACGCCGCTTTCTTCTTATGCTGCAGTGATTAAAACTCATCTTAATGATTTTGCAGTATAATCACATAAAAAAATAAAGAAGACAGATGATCCCCTACTCCAGCGTCAAACCTTATCTTTTTAAACTTCAGCCAGAAACTGCTCACCACATGGTCGAGTATTTTTTGCGTGGCGCCAACGTTCTGCCTTCTGCTTACAACCCCTGGATAGAAAACCATTTCATCTCGCACGATTCCCTTTCACAAGAACTTTTCGGCCGTACCTTTTTGAACCCGGTTGGTCTTGGTGCGGGTTTTGATAAAAATGCGACCATGATCCGCGGTATCCAGGCACTTGGTTTTGGATTTACGGAGATCGGTACAGTCACACCAAAACCACAGGCCGGCAATCCTAAACCAAGGATGTTTCGCCATATTGAGGAAGAGAGTGTACAAAATGCCATGGGCTTTAACAATGCCGGTATGAAAAAAGTGCACAAAAGACTTAAGGATCGTTTCCCGTTTTCAACGCCTATCGGTGTCAACATCGGCAAGAACAAGACAACAGATGAAAAAGACGCAATAAGCGACTATGTGGTCTTGATCGAAAAGTTCAAAGAGCTCTGCGATTACCTTGTCATCAACATATCTTCACCAAACACACCGGGATTGAGAGACCTTCAAAACGAGTCATTCATCAACGAGCTTTTCTCTGAGGCAAAAAAACTGACAGACAAACCTATTTTACTTAAAATAGCACCGGACATGACACCTGAGCAGGCAGTCGAACTCTCCAAGATGGCTGTTACGGCCGGTGCAGCTGGGATTATCGCGACAAACACGACGATCGACTACTCTTTGGTCAAGGACCCGAAAGATATCGGTGGGATCAGCGGTGCAGTCTTGAAAGAGAAGAGTTTCAAGATATTTGAAGCCGTAGCCAAAGAGCTTTTTGGAAAAGCAATACTTGTCTCCGTCGGCGGTATCGACTCTGCCGAGGAAGCGTACAAACGCATCAAAGCGGGTGCTTCGTTGGTTCAGGTCTATTCAGCACTTGTCTTTCACGGGCCTACGCTGATCCGTGATATCAATTCAGGTCTTATTGAACTTCTTCAAGCGGATGGTTATAACAATATAACCGAAGCTATTGGAGCCGATAGAAAAAATGCTTAGATTTATAAGTTTAATACTTTTTACTTCAGGAGTAATGATGTCAGCATCTTTACCAACATATCAAACACAGACCTTAGACAATGGTCTGCAAGTCGTTGTTATCCCGATGGAAAACAACACCAATGTCATCTCCACTGACATCTTCTACAAGGTCGGTAGCCGCAATGAAGTGATGGGGAAAAGTGGAATCGCACATATGCTTGAGCACATGAACTTCAAGTCAACTGACAACCTGAAAGCCGGTGAGTTCGATGATGTTGTCAAGGGGATGGGTGGTATCAGTAATGCCTCAACCGGTTTTGACTATACTCACTACTTTATCAAATCATCGACAAAGAACCTCTCAAAATCACTTGATCTTTTTGGTGAGTTGATGCAGAGCCTTAAGCTGCAAGACGATGAGTTCCAACCAGAGCGTAATGTCGTGGCAGAAGAAAGACGATGGAGAACAGACAACTCTCCTCTTGGGTATATGTACTTCAGACTCTTCAACAATGCCTATCTGTATCACCCTTATCACTGGACCCCGATCGGTTTTATGGATGATATTCAAAACTGGACACTTGGCGATATTCAAGACTTTCACAGTACTTTCTATCAGCCTAAAAATGCGATCATCGTCGTTACCGGTGACGTGGACGCTCAAGATGTGTTTAGACTAGCCAAAGAGCGTTTTTCAAAGATAAAGAACAAAAAAGAGATCCCTCGTGTACATCAGGTAGAACCAAAACAAGATGGAGCGAAGCGTCTAGTATTGTACAAAGAGAGTGAAGTAGAGATGCTTGCCATCACCTATCATATCCCTAACTTTCAGCACAAAGACCAACCGGCTCTTTCCGCCGTCTCTGAGATGTTAAGTGCCGGTAAGAGTTCACGTCTGTATCAAAACCTTGTAAATGAGAAGCGCCTGGCCAATCAGATCTATGCTTACAACATGGAGAATATCGATCCGGGCCTTTTCATATTCATGGCCGTTTGTAATCCGGGAGTAAAAGCTGAAGATGTCGAGAAAGAGATCTTGGCTGAGATAAAGAAACTCCAAACCGAAAAAACAAAGGTCGAAGAACTTGACAAGGTAAAGGTCAACACAAAAGCAGACTTTATCTACTCCTTGGAATCTTCATCTTCGGTAGGTGATCTATTTGGTGGTTTTCTAGCTCGCGGAGACCTAAAGCCATTGATGGATTATGAAGACAACATCAACGCACTCTCTCCGGAAGATATCCAAGAAGTCGCGATAAAATATTTCAATGAAAGCCAATCAACAACAGTAATTTTACGCAAAGGTGACAAATGAACAAAGTAACAGGAGCCACGACGGCACTTATTACACCATTTAAAAATGGAAAGCTTGACGAGCAGACGTATGCTGCACTCATCAGACGTCAGATCGACAACGGTATTGATGCTGTTTGCCCCGTCGGTACTACAGGTGAAAGTGCGACATTGACACATGACGAACACAAACGATGTATCGAGATCGCTGTAGAGGTCTGTAAAGGAACTTCGGCAAAAGTCCTTGCCGGTTCAGGTTCTAACGCAACGGCTGAGGCTATCGATATTGCCAAGCATGCACAAAAATCCGGTGTTGATGCGATCTTTTCTGTAAGTCCGTATTACAACAAACCATCTCAAGAGGGTCTGTACCAACATTACAAGGCAATCGCCACTGCAGTAAGCGATCTTCCGTTCATGCTTTATAATGTCCCGGGTCGTACTGGCGTCGATATCTCTGCGGATACGACCATTCGTCTTTTTGATGACGTAGCAAACATCTACGGTGTAAAAGAGGCAACAGGCAGTCTCGAACGTACCGTAGAGCTTCTTTCTCGTCGTCCTGACTTAGCTGTACTTAGCGGGGATGACGCGATTGATTATCCAATTCTTGCAAACGGAGGAGCGGGCTCGACGTCTGTTACTTCAAACCTATTGCCAGACTTAAAAAGTGATCTCGTCCATAAGGCACTTTCTGGTGACTTTATGGGATCAAAGGCCATCAATGATAAGCTCTATCCGATTAACAGCATACTTTTTTGTGAGTCTAACCCTATTCCTATCAAGGCGGCAATGCATATTGTCGGTTTGATCGACACTCTGGAGTATAGACTTCCTCTACTAGCTCCGAGTATGGACAATATGAGACGTATCGAAGAGGTACTAAAACAATATGAAATCAAAGGATTATAATGCAAGGTAAAACTCTTTTTATTAGTGGTGGAACACGTGGTATTGGTAAGGCGATCGTTTATGCATTCGCTGAAAAAGGTTGTGATGTAGCGTTCACATACGCTTCAAGCGCAGATACGGCAAATGAGATCATAGCAGATGTTGAAGCTAAATATGGCGTAAAAGCACGTGCATATGCGCTCAATATCTTAGAGCCTGAAACATATAAAGACGTATTCAAACTTTTCGATGAGGATTTTGACCGTCTTGACTTTTTCATTTCCAATGCAATCATCTCAGGACGTGCTGTCGTAGGCGGGTTTGGTCCATTCATGCGCTTAAAGCCAAAAGGGCTTAACAATATTTACACAGCTACGGTCGACGCCTTTGTCGTTGGCGCACAAGAGGCCACCAAACGTATTGAGAAAGTTGGCGGTGGTTCTATTATCTCAATGAGTTCTACGGGTAACCTTGTCTATACGCCTAACTATGCGGGCCATGGTACTAATAAAGCGGCAGTGGAAGCGATGGTACGTTATGCGGCGGCTGAGCTTGGTGAAAAAGGTATCCGTGTCAATGCCGTAAGTGGCGGACCTATCGACACAGATGCCCTCAAAGCATTCCCAAATTATGAGGAAGTCAAAGGTGAGGTAGTCAAACGCTCTCCACTTTCTCGCATGGGTGAAGCGGAAGACCTTACCGGTGCATGTCTTTTCCTATGTGACAAGTCATCAAGCTGGTTAACAGGTCAGACTATCGTCGTAGATGGCGGGACAACATTTCAATAAATAACGGGCCTTCTTGGCTCATCGTAAAGTAACCTATGTCTAATAACAAGCAAATCGTCAATATACCTAACATTCTTGCCTTCATACGCATCCTAATGGCACCAGTCATGTTTTGGGTCATCATCACACCTGAGTTCTTTACCGAACAGGGTATTCATATAACATGGGTGTACTATCTTGCTGCCCTACTCTTTGTCCTTGCAAGCACAACGGACTTTTTTGATGGTTATATCGCACGCACCTTTAATCAGATCACCCTTCTTGGAAAGATCCTCGATCCTCTTGCAGACAAGATGTTGACCATCGGTGCCTTTTTAGCCTTGATGTTTATGGGTGATGCCAGTGCTTGGGCTATTTATATCATCATCGTTCGTGAACTCTTTATCACCGGACTTAGGACCGTTGCCGTCGCTGAAGGTGTTGATGTCAGCGCTTCCTGGGCTGGAAAAGTAAAGACTGTCGCACAGATGATCGCCATCGGGTTTTTGATCATGCATTGGCCTTTGGCTACACTTCTATTGTGGATCGCAGTTGCCCTGACGATCTACTCAGGTGCTGAATATATCATCGGCTTTGCTAGAGCTTTTAAGGATAAATAATGGGTTGGTTTGTCTCCCTACTCGTTTTATCATTTTTGATATTCTTCCACGAATTAGGGCATTTTTTGGCGGCCCGACTGATGGGTGTGTATGTCAAAGTCTTCAGTATAGGTTTTGGAAAAAAAATAGCCTCATTCCAATGGAAAGACACTGAGTGGCGAATCGCTATGATCCCCTTAGGCGGATATGTGCAGATGAAGGGACAAGAAGACCTTGACCCTGCTGCTGCCAGTACAGATGAAGACGCTTATAATGTAAAAAAGCCTTGGCAAAGGATCTTTATATTGCTTGCCGGACCTTTGGCAAACTTTTTACTCGCATATGTGCTTTTTCTATTTATCGCCCTAGGTGGTCCGCAGGTCCTCTCTCCTGTTGTTGGCGAAGTGCTTAAAGACTCACCCGCTGAAAAAGCTGGATTAAAGACCAATGACATCATCACACAGGTCAATGGTGTTAACGTTGAGACATGGAGTGATATGGCCGAAGACATCGCTGCCTCTTCTGGTTCCATTGACTTTCTCATTGAACGTGACGGTTACATTCAGAACATCACCATAACTCCGCAGATGCGTGAAGCACGTAATGATTTCAATGAGACGGTCCAACGTCGCATGATAGGCATTGGAGCAGCAGGAGTGTCAAAGAGACTTGAGATCGAAAACGTGCCTGCCTACGCCTGGGATAAGACAGTGTGGGCCTCTACACTTATCTTTGGCGGTGTACAACGTCTCCTAACCGGAGATGTCCCGGCTAAAGAGCTCGGTGGCGTTATCAGTATCGTAAAGATAACCGCTGATGCCACTTCACAAGGCTGGATGGCTGTTTTGTTCTTTGGTGCGCTTATATCAGTCAACTTGGCCGTCTTAAACCTTCTGCCGATACCGGCGCTTGATGGTGGACATATCATGTTCAATCTTTACGAGATGCTCTTTCGAACACCTCCGAGTGAGACCATGCTTGTTCGTCTCACCATCGCCGGATGGGCGGTCCTGATAGGACTGATGTTTTTAGGTCTTTATAATGATGTCAATAGATTAGTAGGATAAACAATGATGAATGAAACAGAATACAAAATACACCTGGACCGTGTTATTCAGCGTATTGAAGATGCCCGCATCTCCGTGAGTGAACACCACATCGTCAAGATGGTAGCTGTGAGCAAATACTCTACTGAAGAAGCGATCAGAAGACTTTACCAGATCGGTCAGCGTGCCTTTGGTGAGAACAAGGTGCAAGACCTTATCACAAAAAGCCAAAACCTTGAGGATCTTCCCCTGGAGTGGCACTTTATCGGGAACCTTCAAAAGAACAAGATTAACCATCTCATAGATGCGAACCCCTATCTATTTCAAGGACTCGATTCACTGGAGCTTGCACAGGCTTTACAAAAACGTCTTGAAGCAAAAGAGTCAACCATGGAGTGTCTGCTTCAGATAAACTCTGCTAATGAAAAGAGCAAAAGTGGAGTTACGACAGAAGAAGCAAACGATATCTATGCCCAGATCAAGGAGAGTTGTCCAAACATCGAACTCCGCGGTGTCATGAGCATCGGTGCCCATACGCAAGACACAAAGATCATCCAAAACAGCTTTGAGACAACCTTTGGTGTTTATGAAAAGCTTGAAGGTGCCGACATCTGCTCTATGGGAATGAGTGGGGATTTTGAACTGGCTATCAAATGCGGGTCCAACATGGTCCGACTGGGGTCTATCTTATTCCCTCAGTAACCCCTTTACTCAAAAAGTAGTCTATGCGATATTATTCGCCGAGGCTTGCATTGTCTCATTTATGACACTTGAAGCAGGCTCGCCGATATAATATCCCTGAGAATAGTCAATACCCAGTTCACACACCTTTTCATGCACCTGTTTTGTATTCACGAATTCGGCTATCGTCTTTGCCCCGATGCGATGTGCAAAGGAGACAATATTCTCGATGATCATCTGATTTGAAAGGTTGGTATCCAGATTTTCTATGAATGATCCGTCAATCTTGATCGTCTTGGCTTCCAGACGTAAAAGGCGCGAGAAGGCAGACTGTTCTGTACCAAAATCATCTATCGTGATGTTAAAGCCTTTGGCACGAAGCCGTTTTATCTGATCTAGCACGCCATCTTTTGCATTCAAAGACAAGTTCTCAACCACCTCGATATAGACACGTTGCGAAGAGATATTATAATAGTCACACTTATATTGTAAGAACTCTTCCAGGTAGCCTTCACGAAAATCCTGCTCAGAGACATTCAATGAAAAAGAGTGAGCGTTAGTCTGAAAGTGTTTAAACGCTTTGTCTATCATCACCCTGGATATCTTTGTCATCAAGCCAGCCAAAGCAGCAGAGTGGATAAAACTGCTCGCAGTCAAGACCTGACCATTCTTATCCAAAATACGACAAAGGGCTTCATACTTGTCGATGCGCCCTGTCTCATTATTATAGATCGGTTGATAGTAGGACATGACCCTGTCATTTTGAAGTGCCTCTTTTACGGTCTGTACCCAGTAGAGTGTCTCCCTTTGCGCCTTGACATATTCAGAATCATTTTTAAAGACGACCATCTGAGCTCTGCCTTTTTCTCTCGCTTCAGCAGATGCTGTTTTGGCATGTACGAAGAGTTTGTTATGCTCTCCCCTGTCCATACCAATAGAAAACGTGATATCGAACTCAATGCCTTCGATCACAATAGAAGACTGTTGGAACATCGCCAAGATCTGTTGTGAGAGCATTAACTCCTGATCTGCGACCGGCGAGAGTATCAAGACGACAAACTCATCGGCACTGATTCTAAACAGCTGAGTGTTTTCCGGTAGAAAACGCTCAAGTCTTGAGGCAGTTTCCTTTAAGACCCTATTGCCGTATCCCATCCCATATATTGTATTGATCGCATCAAAATGGTCAATATTCATGAACAGGAGAGCTTTGTCTCCAGGCTTTTCGATGGCATGTTTTAGTGCACGTTGATTACCAAGTCCTGTCAGATCGTCTTTATATCGGATCACTTCAATAAGCTTTGTCTGCTCTTCTAATCGGGTTTGCAACTCTTTTTCTTGTCCAAGTAAACGCCCTAAACGTTTTCTTTCGTAAGCAAGTATGTCATTGAGCTTTTTCTCATTGGCCTCGTAATGCTCTTGAAGTTTTTGTTTTTGTGCTTTGATCTGCTGCGATGCATCTGCTTGCTGTGTCTTTTGTGCCGTAGCATATAACTGAACACAACTTCTATAGATACTCTCAAGTAGACTCTGCATATTGATCGGTTTAAGGACAAACCCAGAGATGCCCATATTGCTCCATTTTAGCAATGTCTGTGCATCTTGGGATTTTGAAATGGTAATGACATGCTGAGACGGATTGATCTTTTTGATCTGCTCGATCATCTGCGCCGCGGAGTAGTTTTCCAAGTCTGTCTCTGTTATGATCAGATCATGCTGGTTGATCTTAAAATGGTTTAGACCGTCATAACCATCTGCCGCATCATCGACCTGTGCAAAAATACGAGAGAATGTTTTGACAAGAGACTGACGCGTCGCATCATCCCCATCAATACAAAGTAGTTTTATTTTTTTGGTATAAGGTAACAAGTCCTGTAGTTCTACCATATCACACCTCTCTTAACGACCTTGGACAAGCCTGATCGTTTTTAACTCTATATAGAAACTTTAACACAAACAAACTAATGCACAGTAAACATTTGAATATAGTTCGTTACCTTAATCCTAACAAGCAAAAAAGACACTCTGACCAGAAGGATAGTTAAAATAGCCTCAACTGGCTGAAAGGGAAAGAAAGCATTGGGTTATATAGTAGGCATTGGCTTTCCGATGTAGTAGCCTTGGGAATAATCTATTCCCAGCTGCTTGACAAGGTCAAAGATCTCTTGTGAATCCACATATTCAGCAACCGTTTTTGACCCTATTTTTTGAGAGAACTCGACGATATTCTCAACAATGATCCTGGCGTTCTCATCATGTAGCAGATGTTGAATAAAGTGGCCATCGATCTTCAAGATCTCAGCCTGTATCTGCATCATCCTGGAAAAATTTGAGCTATCCACACCAAAGTCATCAATAGATATCTTGCAACCTAAGGCTTTGAGGTCTCGAATCTGTTGCAGATATCCCCTCGTACTTTCCGCACTGATGTTTTCCAGTATCTCGATATAGACACGTGAGGGGTCAATGCCGTAATAATCACATTTATAGCTTATATACTCGACCAGATACTCAGCCTCAAAATCCTCACGTGTAGCATTGATCGAAAAGGAATGGCTCTTGTCTTTGAAATATTTAAAACTCTTGTCGATGACGACACGGGTGATATCACTCATCCTTCCCGCGACGATAGCAGAAGCAAGAAAGTCATTTGGATAATAGATCGTCTTGTCTTTATCTTCTATTCGGCAAAGCACTTCATATTTTGTAATATCATGTCTGCTGTTGTCCAGTATAGGTTGAAAATGGACTTGGATCCTATCGTCGTGAATTGCCTCTTGGATGACCTTTACCCATTTGATCTGTTCATACTGCTGCTTGATAAAAGCAGAGTCTTCATTATATACAGCGATCCTGCTGCCCTCTTTTGCTTCGAACAAGGCTATATCAGATTTTTGGATCAGCTCTTTTCCCGTTGCGATACCAATATCTGTACGTATCTTCAACAAGAAGCCATCCACCTCGATTGGGGTTTGCTCAAAAAAAGATTTTAACTGCGCGGAGAGGATCTTTTCTTGCGAAGGAGATGGGTTCTTTAATAAAACAGAGAACTCGTCTTCATTGGTTCTAAAAAGTTCAGCATTGACAGGTAAGTTGATATTGATAGCCTTACCGAACTCAACCAGTACCTTATCCGTTATCTCTGTTCCGTAATAGATCTGAAAAGATTTAAAACTGTGCAGGGAGACCTTCAAAAGTGCATTGTTGTGTGTCAGGGCCACCTTTTCTTCTAAGGCATATATGTTTAAGTATGATGTGAGTTTATCCACATAATAGGTATTGTCAAAGATCTCTTGCATGTTCATATACGATGCGGCTTTGTAGAGTGCCCGTTCACATTCACTCTTATCCAGAGGATTAAGTACGATCGAATCAGCACCGCTTGCAAGAGATTCGACAATGACCTCTGGCTGAGAGGTACAGGCGATGACATAACGATCAGGAATGAAGCTTTTGATCTTCTCAAGGACTTCCATACTCTCGACGTGGTCCATATCAAGAATCAGACAATCATAGTTTTTAAGATGCAGGGCAGCCTCTATCGTTGATCCTGAACTGTAGACAGTAATGTTATTGACATGATTGCAGATCAATGATTGATGCAGTGGGGTTTGCAGATAAAGAACTCTCATCTTGTTGTAATTTCCCATATTCGCCTGCATCGATCCCCCTTAGAAAAATATCATAAAATAAAGATATTTCTATAAACTAATTCTATAAGAAGAAAATTAATATAAGGACAACAGAAAACTAAAGTACAACAAGATATTAAAGTACTTGAAAATGATGTAATTTGGTAACAATATAGTGCTCATATCACATCATACACGCTTAAAACTACTCGAAATCCAGATCACCCCAGAACTCGTCATAAGAGAGGTTCGTCTCTTTCTTATGCTCTTCCAGTTCGATCTCCAGCTGTTTTTCACGTTCCTGTTTTAAGTACAGGTCCAACGCTTCATCCAGCACCTGTTCAGGCCGTCTTTTAAGTAACAAGGCCAAAGCCTCTACTTTCTCTACCATCTTCGCATCTAAAAGCATATATCCCCGATTTTTATTATATAAGCGAATTCTAACATATTGCGAAAAGATGAAGTGATGATCTGGACTCTACTCCCCGGCTTCAATGAAAATCGTTCAGCGATGCATTAGTGCTCTTTTCAGTAGATTCCTGGGAAGAGGCGGTAACGTACACGCCCTGCATACTCTGTGTACCCTTTCAGCTCTTCATGAAGTGTTTTATCTTCAAGTGAGGTTCGGATCACCGCTATGAGTAAGGCCGCTGCTACCGGGATAAGGGTCCACAGAGAGTCCAAAGCCATTATTATGCCTGCAAGGGCTAAAAGGTTCCCCGCATAGCCAGGGTGTCGTACTATTTTGTAAGGACCGCTGTCGCAGACTGAATGCCCCCGCTCCGTTTGGATACGTACCGTAGTAGAGAAAAAGCGGTTCTCTATTAAAGCCCATGTGGCAAATGCATATCCAAGCAAAATGATAACAAGACCGAGAATGTTAATCCATATCGGAAACAGTGGTGTCCACCCATAACGGTGATCCAGTCCTGCAACGATGACAAGAGGGAATGAGAGACTTATCGCCATCAGTGGAGCAAGTACCTTATCCCACGGTTTCGCATTATGAGCCTTTTCCATGCTGGCACGTTCTGCCAAAATCCCCGGATGCCGCTTCTCTGCCAAGATACGCCCGCCGACGCCGACAAAAAACAGCAACACGGAATAAACCCAGCCCTGCCACCAGCCAAGATCCCCTCCGCAGAACAGCAGAACCGATGGAATGAAAATATACAGGAAGGTCACCCCAAGCCACAGGCGGGGACTTGGAGCTTGAGTGTTGCTTGGATCAACGGTCTTCGATGTCATCACTTTACCCTCTTTGCTTACAGAATAAAGATATTATGACCTATTTTCTCTCATCATGCAAAAGTACTCTGCTATCTTTTAATGTCTGACATCTCTTTTCTTAGACCCTAACTCAACCTTGCATAAAACTATTAAATTCTTTAGTTAGGTCTTGTTTGAAGCAACTGCATTATAATGCGACCAATACTTTTGATAGATAATAACTCTAACTATTTTTTACACAAGGAAACCGTCAGATGGTAAAAACACTTCAAGAACTGGCCCTGTTGGCAGATTATTCACTTATGGACACGCTTCATCCTGATCCTGATGCTACCACAGACGGTGTCGATCATTCCCCGCGACAGGTCTTCTCAGGGCACTATGTCCCCGTCAACCCGACGCCGATTCCAAACCCGCACTACATCGCCCATAGCAAGACCTTCTTCGAAGAGCTCGGTTTTGATGATGCCTTGGCAACGGACGAAGCGTTTATGCGGATGTTCTCAGGTGACACTTCACAACTTCCAGAGCCGCTGAGAAAACATGGCTGGGCAACGGGCTATGCCCTTTCCATCTACGGTACCGAATACTACAATCAATGTCCTTTCCAAACAGGTAACGGCTACGGAGATGGACGTGCCATGTCTATTTACGAAGGTATCCTAAACGGGAAGCGTTGGGAGATGCAGTTAAAGGGCGGAGGTCGAACGCCTTACTGCCGCGGCGCCGACGGTCGTGCTGTTCTAAGATCAAGTATCCGTGAATTCTTGGCCCAAGAACATATGTACGCCCTTGGTATACCTACCTCACGCTCTTTGACGCTGTACACCTCCAAAAGTGAGACGGTAAGGCGCCCATGGTTTACCCAAGGCTCCTACTCTAAAGACCCCGAAGTGATGATCGAAGAGGATGTCGCGATCACGACACGTGTAGCACCCTCCTTTCTAAGAGTCGGACAGATCGAACTCTTTGGCCGACGTGCCCGCAAAGATGAACACCCTGAAGCAATGGCAGAGCTGGAGAAAATAGTTCTACACCTGATTGAGCGTGAATACAGCGACATCATCGACCCTGATTCTTCACTTGCTGAAAAAATACTCTTGTTGGCAATCGAGTTTCGTAAACGCCTCACTTCCCTTGTCGCAGATTGGATTCGTGTGGGCTACTGCCAGGGCAACTTCAACAGCGACAACACGGCCGCGGGAGGCTTTACACTAGATTACGGGCCTTTTGGCTTTGTCGAGATGTTCGATCCAAAATACCAGCCATGGACAGGTGGCGGTATGCACTTCTCATTTCTCAATCAACCTCAAGCTGCCCAACGTAATTTCCAGATGTTCTGTACGGCTTTACAACCCCTGCTGGCAGGTCATACCGATGCATCAGAACAGCTCGATGCCATTGAGAACGGTTTTGCGAAAGCAATGCAAGAAACATTGGGAGAGATGTGGGCTTCCAAACTGGGTTTAGAGAGCTTTGATGAACCACTCTTTAAAGATCTGTTTGTACTGATGCTGCAAACGGCAGTGGACTACACGATCTTCTTCCGCGAACTCTCTCATATCCCAGAAGAGATTACACCGCTTCAAAAAAGCTTTTACAATGATATCTCTAATAATGAAGACTTACTGAAGCGCTGGTCACAATGGCTGGAGAAATGGCATGCTGCCATTGATGCAAGCACACCCGAATCCAAAGCGAAGCTTTCCGAGCAGATGAAGCGAGTGAACCCGAAATACACCCTACGGGAGTGGTTCCTCGTCCCTGCCTACCAAGCTGCCGAGACAGGTGACTATACGCTTATCAATGAGTTGCAAGCAGTGATGACAAAGCCCTATGATGAGCAGTCAGAAGAGATTGCAGAGAAGTACTATAAACAAAAGCCTTCGCAATTCTTCGATATCGCCGGGATATCCCATGTGAGCTGTTCGTCGTAAGTTTCATCTATGCAGCCAGTCCCGTCTG
>JBFEXN010000022.1:0-15484 GCA_041562655.1 Sulfurimonadaceae bacterium | reverse complement strand
GTGCTGTCCAACATCCGTCGAGATATTCGCATCGTCACCAAGAAGCTGACCCAGACGTTCAATGACCCATTGAGGCTTGATGACTTCATCACTGTCTTCATAACCCAGAGGATGGAGTTTGTCAAAGTTGGCGACCGTCTCTCTCCATTGTGCATATTTTGTCCCGTCAACCTTCTCTTTTGCAAGCGGGATCATCTCATTGATAACGTTTTTTACATCACCAACGATAGGAAAGTCAGTCGGGACTAACTTGGAGACACTTGCCGGGTCAATGTCGATATGGATAACTTTGGCATGTTTGGCAAACTCGGAAAGTTTTCCCGTTACCCGGTCATCAAAACGTGCGCCGACTGCGATCATAAGATCCGCTTCCGACATTGACATATTTGCTGCGTATGAGCCGTGCATACCAAGCATAGAGATCAGGTTCTCATTGTCTGCACCCAATGTTCCACGTGCCATAAAGGTCTCAACAGCAGGAATGTTTGTCATCTTAACCAGCTCGCGGACTTCATCTGCCGCGTTCGCGTTGATAACACCACCGCCAAGATAGAAGATAGGTCGATTAGCCTGAGCTATCGCATCTACCGCTTTTTTGATCTGACGAAGGTTTCCTTTTACGGTCGGCTTATAGGTCTCAAGCTCAACAGTATCCGGATAGACGAACTCTTCTATCTGCGCCGTGACATCTTTAGGAATGTCGACATGTACCGGCCCCGGACGGCCTGTTGAAGCGATATAAAAAGCCTCTTTCATAATACGAGGCAGGTCTTTTGCATCCGTAACAAGATAGTTGTGTTTTGTACACGGACGGGAGATACCGACAGCATCGATCTCTTGAAATGCATCCGTTCCGATGAGACTCATTGGAACCTGTCCAGAGATAACGACCATAGGAATAGAGTCCATATAGGCATCAGCCAGACCCGTGACGGCGTTCGTAAAACCAGGGCCTGAGGTAATCATCGCAACACCGACTTTACCTGTTGCCTTTGAATACCCCTCTGCAGCGTGAATGGCTGCTTGTTCGTGACGCGCTAATACATGTTCAAAACCGTTTTGTTTATAAATTTCATCATAGACATTCATAATCGCGCCGCCAGGGTAACCAAAAACTACCGAAACGTCCTCTGCGATTAAAGATTCTATAACCATTTGAGCACCGCTAATCTGCATGTGTCTCTCCATATTTAAAAATTCTTTGTATTATAGTAAAAAAACATTTGATATAGGTTAAGAGGAGACTTTTGCTCCTGAGGTTAGCTTAAGTTAAGGGTATCTTCACAGGCCAGGATGGCCAAGCCTTCTCGTAGACCATCATCAATGATGACGGAAGACTCATAGTCGAACAGATCAAAGAGTGAGGCATATATCATCACACCTGATATGATGAGTTCTTCCCGACCGACGCCGACATAACGTGTACGCTCAGCACTGCTGAGATCAAGCAGCTCACCCAATACACGAACACATTCAAAATAGTTCAGTGTTGATCCATTGATGCGCTCAGCCTCATAAGTATCATAGGTCATACCCTGCTTAAACGCGGCGATCGTCGTTGGTGTCCCCGCCGTAGCGACGAAGAAATCAGGCTTGCCCTCGCTTTGATAATATTCATCTACATACTCCTTGATAGCAAGGAGTTCATGAGGCAGATGTCTGTGCAATTCCTCTTGGGTAGTATATTTTGAAGCCATGGTCACGATACCTACAGGGAAACTTTTTGATTCGCTGAGATTACCCTTTTTAAAGATGATCTCAGTGGAACCGCCCCCTATATCGACTAACACAAAAGAGCCTCTAAAGCCAAGCTCTTCCAATCGTCTCTGCACAGCGAAAAGTGTCAGTTCTGCTTCTTTATGCGCGCCGATGATCTGAAACTTTATCCCCGTCTCTTCATATATCTTCGCCAAGACATCCGTCGAGTTTGATCCACGGCGCATCGCTTCTGTCGTGACAGCGACACATCTTTGGGCGTTAAAATCAAAGATCTCAGAAGCTTCTTTAAGACCCTCGATGATGCGTTCCTGTGCACCCGAAGATATCACGCCTTCACTATGCAGTAACTCCGCCGTCTTGACTATCTTCTCATATTCAGCCGTGAAGGAGTTTGTGACACAGTCTCTTTCTATTATGCGAAGAGAGTTCGAGCCCAGGTCAATTGCAATCATCCGATCTGTGGGACCTGCCATGACGAGACTACAAACCTCATGCCCTATTTCATCTCGCTGCTTAGATAACCGTGCTTGAGCAGCACTGAACGTATCTCATCCTGATGCGCTTCACCCTTGGTCTCCAGATGTATAGTAACATGAGCGTCACCATAATCAAGTGTTGTCGAAGTCCTGTCATAGGCGATATGCACGATGTTGGCATACAGTGCTTGCAACAGTTCTGTCAGCTTCATCAACGAGCCAGGTTTATCCACCAATGTCACTGTCAGTTTCATCTTTCGGTGTGATTTTAAAAGACCCTTTTCAATGATCACAGAGAGCATAGTGACATCTATGTTCCCGCCACTTAAGACCACCCCGATCTTTTTATCCTTTACACCCGAAACTTTATTATGCATGAGTGCTGCGACACAGACCGCTCCGGCACCCTCGACTACAAGTTTTTGTCGTTCTAAAAGAAAAAGAATGGCGTTGGCTATCTCTTCGTCATCAACAGAAACGACATCATCGACACATTTAAGCATATAATCCAATGTGATCTCTGAGGTGTCACGAACAGCGATACCATCAGCGATGGTACGTACCGAAGACGTATCTATAGGACGCTTCTGCTCATAGGAGTTCTTAAGCGCTGGTGCACCTGTCGCACTGACCCCGACCACTTTTATCTTAGGGTTAATCTCCTTGATCGCTGTTGCAATCCCGGAGATCAATCCGCCTCCACCCATCGGCACAAGGATCATATCAAGGTCATCCTGTTCAGCAAGCATCTCTAAGGCAATAGTACCCTGGCCCGCTATGACTTCTTCGTCTTCAAAAGGGTGGATGAACACAAGATCATTTTTCTGTGCATATTCGGTCGCATAGGCATAGGCCTCATCATAGTTCCCACCGGCAAGAACGACCTCGGCACCGTATGATGTCACACCGTTGATCTTGGTAATAGGTGTTGATTCCGGCATGACGATAACCGCTTTTATATCAAAATGTTTTGCGGCAAAAGCAACGCCCTGTGCGTGATTTCCGGCACTCGCGGCAATGACACCCTGTGCTCGTTGTGCATCAGTGAGTGAAGCGACCTTATTAAAGGCACCACGGAGTTTAAAGGCCCCTGTTATCTGTAAGTTCTCTTTTTTGACAAAGACACTTGCATCACACAAAGCACTGAGCAAGGGCGCGTGTGCGAAAGGGGTCTTTACGGCAACACCATCGATACGTTCGGCTGCCCTTTGAATAAGTTCTAAGTTTAACAATCAATAACCTTTATAATGCGGCGTGTTCCACCATCGTACATTTGTTTTGCACGACTTTAAGTCCCGCTTTTTTTACCATCTCCGCTGCTTCGTTGTTGACGATACCTTGTTGGGCCCAAAACACTTTTACATCACCACGGGCCAGAGTCGCTTCTGCTACTGCAGGCAAAGCATTTGGTTTGCGAAAGATATCAACCATATCAACTTCAAAAGGGATCTCTGCCAGAGAACGGTAGACCTTCTCTCCCAAAATCTCATCCTCTTTTGGGTAGATAGGGACGATCGTAAACCCCTGCTCTTTCAAGTATTTAGCCACCCTGTAACTTGCCTTTGAAGGGTCTGGAGAGAGTCCTACAATAGCAATCGTCTTTGTATTCGCAAAGATCTCTCTGATCTCATCACTTGTGCTGTTAACACTTGGGAATTCACACTCCATACTCTCATCCTTATAATTTTAGGGTGATTATATCAAACAAAAGCAAAGTTATCGATAAGCGGCCAAAGCCTATACATAGTTTTTAAGAGCAGAATTCAAAGAAATAAGAAATATTTATGCTAAAATGAGTCTAATGAACAGTAAAACCATCTAAGCTTTGGAAGACATATGAGTAATGCTGAAATCGAACAACTTAAAGAAGAGAACGAGAAGTTACGCACCAAACTGAAACAAAGTTCTTGCTATGTCGATCGCTTCAATATGCTTGTCGACAACTCTTTTGAATGGGTATGGGAAGTCGATGCCAACGCAGTATATACTTATGCAAGTGAACATGTCGAGTTCGTCCTTGGCTACAAACCCGAAGAACTCATCGGCAAGACGCCATTTGATTTTATGCATGAGGATGAGGCCAAACGGGTAGGCCCTATCTTTGCAAAGATCGCTTCTGAGCAAAAGCCTTTCTCGAAGTTACTTAACTTTGTCGTGCATAAGGAGGGGCATGTCGTATACACCGAGACAAGCGGGCAACCGATGTACGATGAAGAGGGTCAGTTCAAAGGCTACAGAGGCATTGACTTTGACCGTACGGTTGAAGCCTCCACCAAGAAAGAACTGGAAGAAAAGAACGCGTCTCTTGAGTCTGCATTAAGGGCCAAGCACGAGTTACTACTGAACGTGACCAACTCTATCTCCGATTTTCTTTTTTATAAAGACACAGACTTTCGCTATACCGGTTGTAATCAGGCCTTTAGTGACTTTTTAGGCCTTCCTATTGATTTTATTATCGGAAAGACAGACTATGAGCTTTTTTCAAAAGAGTTTGCAGAGCTGTTTCGGTCGATGGACAGACGTGTTATCGAGGGTTTAGAGGAGTACTCCAATTATGAATGGGTAACACACGCCGATGGACGGCGCCTTTATATGCTGACTCAAAAATCACCCCTGTTCAATACACAAGCCCAATTGATAGGGATGGTTGGGATTGCAAGGGATATCACTAAAGAGCACAAACTTGAAGAAGATCTCAAAAGGTCCAACGCTTATCTGGTCAGTGCACAAAGTATCGCCAAGATAGGTCATTGGGAGTGGGATATTGTCGCCGATAAACTCTTTTGGTCAGATGAGATATATAATATATTTGGCTATAAACCTCAAGAGTTTGACGCCACTTATGATGCCTTTATCGCTACGATTCATCCTGATGACAAACTCATGGTCACCTTGGAGGTCAATAAGTCGATAGACAATAAGGACACCTATAACATCTACCATCGTATCATCCTTCACGACGGATCAGAAAAGATTGTCCATGAGGTCGGACATGCTATCTATGACAAGGATGAACTACCGGTAAAGATGATCGGTACCGTCCAGGATATGACAGAGCTCAAACGAACAGAAGAAGAACTCGCTAAGCAAAAAGAGGCATTTGAGACGATCTTTGAATACTCATCAGACGGTGCACTGCTTCTTTCAGACGAAGGTTTTACCGCCTGTAATCAGGCTATCGTCCAGATGTTCAAAGCCGCAGACAAAGACGAGATACTACAGATGCATCCAAGCCAGCTTTCACCCGAGTTTCAACCTGATGGACGAAGTTCTTACGAAAAAGCCGAAGAGATGATCAACATTTGTAAACAAAATGGACGGAATAATTTTGAATGGGTGCATTCACGTATAAACGGTGAGAACTTCTGGGCAGAAGTACTTTTGACACGTATTGAGATCAATGACAAACCTATCATACATGCCTCTGTGAGGGATATCTCAGGACGAAAACTCTTAGAAAACACCCTCGAAGCATCCAACAAAAAATATCAAGAACTTGTCAGCGACCTTGATGAGAAGGTCAAAGAGCAATCAATACAGATGATCAAACAGTCCCGTATGGCACAGATGGGGGAACTCCTGAGTATGATAGCACACCAATGGAGACAGCCTTTGAGCTCGATCACAGCCATTACCAGTCGCATCAAAATCAAGCTGGCTCTGGCTGAAAACGAGTCGATCGATCAAAACAACAGTGCTTACTTAGACCAACAGATGAATGAGATCGAAATATTGACACAATCTCTATCAAGTACTATTAATGACTTCAGAACGCTGTACAAACCTGACAAAGTGATGCATTACACTCGACTGAGCGATCCCATAGAACGTGCTTTAAAACTTATCGACATATCCTTGCAGAACAACGAGATAGAGGTACAAAAAGATTATTATAACGACACCTCCGTACAGATGCATGCCAATGAAGTCATGCAAGTGGTGCTGAACCTGCTCAAAAACGCCGAAGACAACTTTTTGGAAAAGAAGACACACAACCCCACTATATCCATCAAGACGGAGGAAAAAGAGGGTTATATCCTGATCGAGATCTGTGATAATGGAGGCGGAATAGAGACGAGTGTGATAGAAAATATCTTTGACCCTTATTTTTCAACCAAAAGCGATAAAAATGGTACGGGCTTGGGACTTTACATGTGTAAGATCATTATAGAGCAGCACCATCAGGGAAGACTTGATGTCATCAACAAAGACGCAGGGGCCTGCTTCAAGATACAACTTCCAATACAGGCAGATACTCCCGCATAGACTTTATGGAGCCTTGAACGCCTCATAAATGGACTTTACCTCATCAAGGTGGCGAATAAAGAGTTGACACAGATCTGGGTCAAAATGTTTTCCGCTTTGCTCTTGTAAATACTTCACAGCACTTTGGAAGGGCCAGGCTTCTTTATACGGGCGTATCGAAGTCAACGCGTCAAAGACATCGGCTATCGCTGTAATACGACCGTATAGATGGATATCCTTGCCCTTTGTTGCATTAGGATAACCACTCCCGTCAAACTTCTCATGATGCGTATGTGCGATGATAGCACCCGCTTTAAGAAATGGGTTTTCACTTGACTCTAGTATCTTCATCCCGATGTTGGTATGTTCTTGCATCATGCGCATCTCTTCATCATCAAGTTTTCCCGGCTTTAGCAGTATTGCATCACTGATACCGACTTTCCCGATATCATGTAAGGGAGAAGCGTGAAAGAGGATGTCCTGTTCATTTTCATCCAGCCCATATCTCTGTGCGATCAGTTTGGAATAATGTGCCACACGTGAGACATGACTTGCCGTTTCAGGGTCTTTGTACTCTGCGGCGTTTGAGAGGACGTTCAAAGCCTCTTTTTCCCTCTGAACAAGCATCTCCGTCGCCCTGGCCACTTCTTTTTCCAGCTGATGGTTAAAATCATCCAAAATAAGTTGAGAAAGCTTAAGTTTGGAGACATTCTTCATGCGTGCACGATACTCCGCTGCGTTGATAGGTTTTTTTAAGAAATCGATAGCACCCTCATTCAATGCCGTGAGTTTGACACTGTCGTCGTTATCCCCGGCGGCGGTGATCATGATCACCAGGATCTCCGGATTGATCTCATGTGCACGGATCATCAACTCGACACCGTTCATATGAGGCATCATGTAATCAACCAGCATGATATCAACAGGGTGCTCACTGATATGTTTCAGTGCACTATGAGGGTCTGTAAAGGTCAACATGTCAGGATATATCTTCGTCGATATCGCTTTGAGAAGTTGCAGGTTAAAAGGTTCATCATCCACAGCTATTACGTTAAGATGACGAGCCATCTCATGATTTACCGTTACATTAGAGAGCATCCGAACCTCCGTTAAAATAGGTCTTGATATTATCCAAGAAGAGATAGAGTTGAGCGATCTCGTCTGAGAAGTCTGATTGGGTCTGCTTTCGTACAGCCGTTTCTATCGTATTCGCTATATCTGTTATCTTATGCATACACAGCGAGCTACTTGCACCTTTGAGTTTATGGGCTTGTCCAAGAAGCGCATCGTAGGACTTGTCTTGATTGGCTCTATCCATCTGCTCCAAGATCGTCTCCGTCGTGACCAGGAACTTTTTGAACAGGTTCAGCATTATCGTCGGTGACAACTCTAACAGGGCCATCGCTTTTTCAAGACCCATCTTGATCTCTTGCTCTGACAGGTGCTGAACCTGCATTTTCTTCTTCTGCTCAAAGAGACCTGAGAGAAGGGCTTCAATATCATCATGTCTGATTGGTTTTCCTATATGAGAATACATCCCGGCATCTTTGAATCTTTGTATGTCCGCATCAAACACGTTTGAAGTCAGTGCGACGATAGGAGTACATCTGTTCAGTTCCGACTCCTTCATAATCCTTTGCGTCGCTTCTTCACCGTTCATCACCGGCATATTGATATCCATTAATATGAGATCATAAGCCTTCTCATTTGCATGTCGCAGTGCCTCTTCTCCGTGAGACACCATATCCGGTGAGATGGCATATTTCTTCAACATCTCCACGATAAGCATCTGGTTGACCTCATTGTCCTCCGCAACAAGCACACGTAGGTGACTTCCGTCAAAGACACTTCGCGTCCCCTCTTTATGACGGGTCTTTTCTGCATGGTTCAGTAAAATGTTGTATAACCGTGTCGAACAGCGATGATAACAGTTGATCATCTGCAGGTTTGCAAAAGGCGGTGTCAAGTCAGAGCGAGAATCGATACAGACAAGAAGGGATTGATCATCACTCCATTCATCATGCAGGGCAAGCGCCTCCTTCTCATCAAAGACGATCATAATATCGCTCTGTCTGTTTCTCAACTTTTCGATCGAGAGCATGGTTGCCTCCAGGCCAAACGCATCTAGATAAGCATTTACCTGATCACTGTCCTGCGTGTTCTCAAGGAGTTGAATACGCTCATTGCTCAACAGGTCTTTAAGCCTTTGGTTCGATCTCTTACACTTATCAAGCTTGAGGATGAAAGAGAACCTGCTCCCCTCGTCTTTTTTGCTGTGAAGGTCTATCTTCCCACCCATCATACCCACCAGGGAAGAACTGATACTCAGCCCCAGACCCGTTCCTCCAAACTCACGTGTTGTAGAGGTGTCTTCCTGAGAGAAGGCTTCAAATATTTTTTCCTGCCGTTCCTTCGAAATACCCACACCGGTATCTTCGACAACAAACTCGATACGCTGATATAAGGGATTGTTTTCTAATATCTTTGCACGAATTGAGAGTTTTTCCTCCTGCGGTGTAAACTTAATCGCATTGTTTATCAGGTTTGAAAGCACCTGTTTAAGGTGTAGACCGTCGAGATAAAGGCACTCGTCGATACCAAAATCAACATCCAGATTATAGACCAGTGACTTCTCCCTCGCCATGGGTAGATAGTGCATATAGAGAAACTCCAGCTCCCTAAATAGGTTCACACTGCTCAGGTCAACCTTCATCATCCCCTGCTCCAGTTTGGAAAAATCCAATATCCCGTTAACGACATCCAGCAGCATACCTGCCGAGTTTTGGATCACCTCAAGATACTGACGCTGCTCTTCGTTCAGTTCACTCTCGCTCAACAGTCCCGCAAAGCCGATGATACCATTCATCGGTGTTCGTATCTCATGACTCATATTGGCAAGAAAATCCGCTTTCGTATTTTTTGCTTCTTCCGCTTTAAGTCGAGCCTGTTCTATCTCTGTGATATCCGTGATGGTCAGCAAATACATATCCTGTCCATCCAGAAACATCGACTTTGTCCCAATACGAAAAGTAAGGATTTTTCCACCTTTGCTGATCATATGTTCTTGCTGCATGGACTCTGTAGCATCATGATTCTTTCCGTCATGAAGACAGTCTATTCCGCAGCCCAGATAATCACCCTTATCATCGACAAAGAGTTCACAAATGCACTCATGTTGGGTCAAAAAGTCATCCAGGTCCTTAAAATCAAAATAATCGAAGAACTTCCGGCTCAAGAACTCTACCCGACCAAGTTTTGTCGTTAGCGCGACAATACTGTCTTGATTGTCCAATATCTTATGAAGGCGTTTTTTCTGCTCTTCTAGGTTCTTCTCATACATGATCATGGATGTCAAGTCTTCACGCAAGGCCATATACTCAAAGACCTCGCCGTCTTCGTCGAATATAGGAAAGATAGTAGCGTGTACATAATAACTACTCCCATCTTTTTTTCTGTTTTGAAGCATACCGGACCATACTTTTTTGGCCTTAAGCTGTTTCCACATCCCTTCAAAGACAGATTTTGATGTGTCCGGATGGCGGACAATACTATGAGGCTGACCTATCAGTTCGGATTGGGTATACCCACTCAATTCACAAAATTTGTTGTTACTGTACGTGATGATACCGCGGGTGTCTGTCTTGGAGACCAGTGTTGACTTGTCAAGCGCATCCTTATACTGCTCCAGCAAAGCCATCAGATTTCGGTTCTCACTTAGCTGCTCGTTCAACTCGCGTGTCGTCGCATCGATCAAGTTAGTCGTAGCGTCTGCCGATCTTCGTAGATGTTTGGGAGGAAGAAGATTGGTCTTGAGCTGGTTCTTTATCTCATCTGATTCAGACAGACCCAATATCACGCTTGTCACATTGAAAAGATTGTTCTTTCCATGGGCATGGACAAACTCACCATAGGTGATAAACCCTGCCTGCGGGGACATATCCGCAAGTGCTTTATACTCTATTTCAAGGTGCTCGTTAAAAAATGTCTTTCTCGCAGCACAGGAGAAGATGAACAGAGACTCTAAGGGGTGTATGGATGCCTTGACATAGATATCGGCTGTCGTACTGACCACACTGGCCTCATCTTCGATAGCAAAGCGTACTACGGTCCCCTCTTCTATCTTTCCTGAGAAATGGATACTGCCATCACTGTTGATACCAACAGCGGCTCTGGCAACCTGGCATCCGTTGTCATCATAGGTCAAAGGAAACTCTACAATTGAACGGGGCAAGTCTTTAAGAACATTTGGTCCTAGATATTGGGCATAAATGGACAGAGCAGGTTGTCCATCTATCTCGTAGACATACTTCTCATCAGCGCGTGTGACCGTCATGTTTTTACCAACACTTCTCCATCCATAGTTATACTCTGTAAAACAGTGAAGATCGGCATTGTTCAAAGCCACAGCGACGACCCCGTTAGTAAATATTTGCGTATCATGAAGGACAAAAGAGCGGTTGTCAAAAGAGTAGTTGTCACCCGAGACCCCGCCGATAAGAATGATCTCATCCCCGCCCTTCTGGCGAAAACCCCTTAGTAGCTGGTCTAACTCATAATCTACACCGTCGACAAAAAGGAGGATGCATTTCGTATCACTTTGTATCAGTGTCGAGGCCATGCTTTCACCTGCGACATAAGCATCTTTATCTGAATGAAATGAGGCTAAGGAAGTGTTTTCAAATCCGGTGACACTGATCAGTGTCGTACCTTCGTACACCTTTCCTCCCGTGATCTCACCAGCACTCGAAGAACCTATGATAATGGCTTGAGGAAAATATTGTTTTAGTATACGTGCGATCTCTTCAACACGCTCTTTATCCAATGATCCGTCAAATATCTGCACAAGTACGGACGTCGGCAGATCAGGTTGGACCCATTCGTCCTCCAGCCAGGTCAAAAGCTCCATTGTCGTCGTGTAGGTGAAGTTTGTACTGCGCATTTTTCGTCCTGAGATAAATTTTTTTTATTTATACTACACTAAAAAGTCCTATTGTTATCCTTAATTGCTACAAAATTGTTACTTTTTATTGATATATAATAATTAATGGTAAAATTTTAGTTCTCTTTTAACATTCCTTACGCTATCATAAAATCACAAAAGCAAACGATTGCTATTCACACATGGGGTATCAATGAAAAGAAATATTTTAGTCGTTGAAGACAATGATGTCAATCTTGAGCTCATCACACTCCTTATCAGACAGTATGCAGAAGAGAAAAATGTGGATATCAACCTGTTGACCGCCAATAACGGTCAAGAAGCCGTCGATATCTGTTCTTCGCAACCTATGGACATCATCTTTATGGATCTGATGATGCCGACCATGAATGGTAATGAAGCGACAAAGATCATCAAGACAAATCATCCAAAGACCATGATCATTGTCATCTCCGCCTTTGGTGATGAAGCAAAACAGAAGGAGATGCTGCGCAACGGTGCGGAAGATTACATGATCAAACCGGTCAATGCTCCTCTGTTCAAAAGCCGTCTTCACAACTATCTTCAACTGATCCAGACTAGAAACCATATTGGCAACACCCCAAAATCAAAGAATCTTTTTACCTCTAAGATCTATAGTTACCACATGAGCTTTTTCATCAGTTCTGAAGCCGAACTCTCTGAGTTTTGGGAAGCGATATTGATCCGTCTCGACTTTCAAAGACACATCGATCAGCTGAGTGACTTTGTCCGTTTTGTCTATCGACTGGGCACACTGCAACTCCAGCATAAGTTCCAATTCCATATCCATGTCGAAGAAGATGTCGATCACTTTTTCTTCACACTGGACAACGTAAAACTTCTTGGATGCGATAAGATACACGCCATCATCGAGAAATATTACGGTGAAGCTGTTTACATCTGTAAAGGCAATGCTCTCAGCTTTGTCTTGGAGAAAGCTCCTCTGGTAGAGATCGGTACAGAGACACCTTCTTCAGAATACACCCTTGCACCTGCGCTGGATGAGATACAGATACCGCACGTCGTTGATTTTCTCACCACGAACAAAGATGAGGAGTTACGCACATTTGACATCCTTGACGCGGATGAGATCGAAGACTTTGAGACCTACCTGCTTAAGCTCCGTTCACTCATACTTCTTATGGAAAACAGCAGTCTCGAGACTTCTGATATCGACGAGCTTTGCCACTGTTTTGATGAAATGGCTTCTATTCTATCGATCTCCAATGACACCTATGTCCTTTCAAACTCTCTTCATACACTCTCTGATGCCATCGCACACAACCAGGGACACTTTCAGGAGAGTTCCGGACAGCTGTTTGACTTCGTCAATGCCTTTATGAATGATCTTATCTTCTGGAAGACAAAGATATTTTATGAGGGTGCGCCTAGTGTTGACTTTCTCAATGACTCCATTACGACCAATGCGAACATGCTCAACGCGCTTTTACAACCTGAGGCACAAACAGAGACTGAAGACTTGGGAGATATTTTTGACTTCTAATACCGTCAAAGGCCGTTTATGGATATGATCAATCAACTACACCAATACAGTAAAGACCTTGATGTCCTTTTTGTCGAGGATGACGATGAACTTAGAAACCAGATGGAGCGCATGTTTGGTGAGCTCTTCCACGATGTCGATGTAGCTGATAATGGAAAAACGGGTCTGCATCAGTATAAGAACCGGTTACAGAAGGCAGGAAGACCTTACGATCTTGTCATCACTGACATCAATATGCCCGAAATGGACGGCATAGAGATGATCCATGCTATCCATGAGACCGATCCCTTACAACCTGTCATCGTCGTTTCTGCACATAACGAGTCCGATTATCTTATGGAGCTTCTCAATATCGGTATTAACAGTTTTTTGATCAAACCGGTAAGGCATCAAGAACTGATCAATACTTTGTACAAAGCGGCCAAGTCCATTATCAATGAAAGACTGGTTGAAAGACACTATCGGGAGATAGAAGAGTTGAACACCAGACTTTCCATACAGAGTGAAGAGTTAGCACGAAGCAATGAAGAGCTGCTTGAGAAAAACATTGCATTGGAACGTTCAATGCGTATTATCGAAGGGATGCAGCACAAAGACAGACTTCATCGCCAAATCGATATTGTAGTACCACCATCCAATGTCGTACAAGACAATGCTGTACATCCGGCAGTACCTGTGTTTGATGAGCTTTCCCATCTTGAAAAGATCGAGAATATCATCAGGGATATTTCTCAAGAGTACAGCTACAAAAGGGTCGAAGACGCTTCCTTCAAGCAACTTTCCGATGCCGTTAACGAGTACGCCGCTTCGTTGCCAAAGGAACAACACTACAACAACCTTACTTCAGCACTTCAGAAGCTTGGAGCAACACTCTCCTGTAGACCTCAGTGTAACTCTGTAAAGGAGCTTGAACGTATCTTCAACATGTTGGAGAGTTTCTTCTTTATCTACACCAAATGGCAAAAGGAATGGGAACATATTGATAGTAATAACTTTAAAATATTTAGTGACTCCATCGAAAAAGAGATCAGTGTCCTCATCGATGTATGGAACTGTAAAATATAGTCCGTTATGACTACGAACATAAGAAAGATCAAAAATCGTTTCATGCTCAGCACGATATCGATATTGATATCTGCCGGTGTTGTCATCTCCTATTTTCAGTACAAGACGATCCTCTCTGAAGAGGAGAGTACTGTTGCTTTGCAACACCATCATATCCATCTCAGCTACAACTTTTTACTCAAAAAACTCAAAGATGACCTTCTTACCAACGCCAAAATGCTTCTGCAATCAAAAGCGCTCATCAAAGCGATAGATGAACAAGACCGCACCAAAGTCCTTGAACTAAGCACACCCGTCTATGAGCTTCTTCACAATGCCAATCCCTTCTTGAGCATCATGACATTCAGGCTTCATGACGGAACGACACTCGCGCGTGCACACAAACCGAATATGTTCGGTGATTCCCTCCATCCATCGCGTAAGATCATTCTGCAGACGAATAAAGACCACCTTACCCATACAGGCTTTGAAGTCGGCAAACTTGATATGGTCTATAGAGCCATTGTACCTATCTTTTATAACACAAAATATATCGGTTCTCTTGAGATCGGTGTAAAACCTGATTATCTTATGCAGGCACTTAAACAGGTCGGTTACTTACAATACGGACTACTAGTAAAACACTTGGATACGTCAGCCGCGCTTCACAAGACAAGTCTCAATAAAATGGATGGTTACTTCCTTGTTCAAAGTGATCCTATTTTCACCGAGGCAACAAAGACAATCGACCTGAGCAATACCAAACTGAGGATGCAATGTTGTAATCGTCTTTATGAGATCACATCAGACCTTGAACTTCTGGACTTTGAAGGTAAGGTCGCCGCCAAGATCCTGTGTGGCTTTGACATTCAGGACACGACGACAAGGACAGAGAGACTACTCGTGAACTCCTTTCTTTTTACAACAGCAATCATTCTCCTTATCAGTACGCTTATCCAACTTGGATTCAACTTTTTTGTGAAGCGGATTGAGATGGCACAGGAACAGCTTCATGAGCTCAACGAGACACTTGAGCAAAAAGTCCAAGAGCAGATCGAAAAGAACCATCTTCAAGAGCAGCATATGCTTCAACAATCCCGTCTCGCACAGATGGGTGAGCTTTTAAGTATGATAGCTCACCAGTGGCGTCAACCGCTCTCTTCGATCAATGCCATCATCACCAATATGAGGTTAAGCTATACGCTCAGGGACTTTGATCTGGACAAAAAAGTCGAACAAAAAAAGCTCATCTCCTATACGCTAAAGCAACTCGACAATGTCGAAGACAGTATCATAAACCTTTCCCATACCATTGATGATTTTAGAGACTTCTACAAGCCTTCCAAAGAGAAAAAATCCGTCTTTGTCCACGAACCTGTCGACAAGGCTCTGTTTCTCATAGAATCCTCTTTAAAAAGTGCTCTTATCAGCTACCGCAAAGAGTATACAGACACGCAAAAGATCGCCTTGCATTTTAATGAGGTGACACAGGTCGTACTTAACCTCTTGCAAAATGCCATGGAAGAGCTAAACGAG
>JBFEXN010000021.1:0-15605 GCA_041562655.1 Sulfurimonadaceae bacterium | reverse complement strand
CCGTACGATCATCTCCGTCATAACGGGTCGAGTATAGACCATGAGACGACTCATGACATGATTGACACGCCAGATCTCCATGTGCTTTTGAGTAGCGGTATAGAGACGGTTTGTTTGGTTGATCGATTGGGAAGTATTCTCCACCCATACTCTCGACAAATGGCGCTAAGTGACAATCCGCACAGTGCGGCTCAGACGCAGATAACCACCAGTCATCTCCACCGGAAGCTGCGTTGTAAGGGACTTCGCCACCTGTAGGGTGATTCCAGGCCTTAAGGTCAAGCTTGCCGTCTTTACCAGCATTTTTAACCAGTGTGGCAGACTTGTGATCTACGTAGTACTGTAGTACTTCATTGTTACCACTTGTCTTAGGATCGGCAATCGCATTAAAATGTTTGGCATCTCCGCCGGCGATGACTTTGATCATATCTTTAAGTGTTTTATTACGAATACTTTTACCTTCGAGTGTCTGCGCGACTGTGATGTCGTCCAACTCATACATTTTCTGTGCTACTTTAGTGTGACAGTTTGTACAGTAAAGACCACGCATCTCTTTGACAGGATTGCCTTTCTCATCTTTCATACTGACTTCATTAAGCTGGTACTTACCATACTCATTCAAGAAGAAAGGAGGTTTTGCATTCGGGTTAGAGTGCGCATCACGGCGAACATAACATCCACCGCCGCTTTGACGAATATCCTTGTCTCCGAATCTTCCTTCACCGTAACGGTCAGCCACACGGAATGGATTGGAATCATCATTCATAGTAGGGTCTTGAAAGTGCGTCGGGTGACAAGACTGACATGCTTGAGATCTGTCTCCACCATCTGGCATCGGAACCATTGCCAGGTGAAAACCGTGAATGGCCTCAGATAGAGGTTTTGCTTTAACCGCTTTGTAACCTGTTACACCAGGACGTGGTTCTTGCAAGTTACCTGATACGTTATCCCCATGACAATCCGCACAGTTTACCTCACCTGTCTTGCCAAGGCGTTGAGATGATGCAGAAGGATTATAGTCACTTAGGAAAGTCGTTCCATGATGTTTGTCATGAAGTTCCAAAATATTGATGGAAGACTCAGAAAGACGTGCCATGTATTCACTCTCATCTGGATATGTCTTCCAGTATGCATACTCTTTGTCAGAGTTAGTCAAACCTTCGTCTCTTGCCATCTTGGCAGCTTTTCCTTCACGTGAATGACAAGCATAACAGTTAGGGATATCAACAGGGTTTGTACCGAAGTACTCTATGACTTGACCGTTTTCTACAACAGGTTTACCACTTTGATCGTGAAGTTGAACGGTTGACTTTTGAAAGGGTTGAAAATCACGCTCTGTAACTGAACGGATACTGCCTTTACGGGTTGAGTCATTAAACGCTGTCAATGGAAGCCCAAGTGCATCCCACAGGTGCGACGCTGTTAAGACCAATGGGATCTCTTGAACAGGTGGAACAAGTGTGTCTGTAAAGACAACGTTGCTTCCATCTTTCCCTGAGTATTCCAAGTATCCTCCAGCGATATGTTTACCGGTAGGACCAGAGTCAAGTTTTACATTGATGTCTTTACCCACATAAAGACGAGACTCTTTGGTTCTGTCAGCCGGTTTTGAGCCTTCAAGGTCTTTATAGATATAGAGGTGTTTCCATACATAGTTGGCAACGTTGTCACCCGGGTCATCCATACGACCGTTACCATCAACGTCTTTCATGACACCCCAGTACTTCATCTTATTCCCCTCAGAATAAGAGTTGTCTTTGGTGTAATAATAGAGCTTCTTGTTGTCATTTGGCGTGATAAGTCTCGGGAGATTCCCATTTGTACCCGTTTGTATGGCTTGTGACTGGATTGAGTTATACGGCGGAATAACACAACAGTAACTCATCTCAAAACCGACACAGTGCATCCCCAGCTCGTAGTTGACAAACATACTGTAATTAGATGTCGGGTTATAAGCCTTTATCTTTTTACCGTCTGCATCGTATTCTATAAGCTTGAGTTTGTTCAGTTTAAAGGGTGGATTGGTGTCATAGGCACCAAAGAGACTAGTCGTTGTTAAAAGCAAGGCAAGTAAACTTCCCATTTTTACGAGACTTTTAATCATTTAAACACTCCTTGAAAGCTTAAAATTCGTCTTTATGACTTTGAACGGAAGAATTCAAAGTATAAAAATTTGTTATAGCATTACATAGCAAGGCTTGTTTATAACTTAAGTTAATATAATAAAATTTGCTATGTGATATTTTTGTGATGGACTGAAGGATTATGAAATATCGAGGAGAAAGAAGTTATTTCGCTGTTTGAGTCAAAGAGAATAAGGAGTGTAATGTATAAATGTTTTACTTGTCATGAGGGGGTATCCAAGTAATCTAGACAAAAATGTATAAATCCGACCAAAGGCTAGGGGAACTTTGATCATGTAAAGATGTTTGTTTTATTTCTCTCTTTGACTTCAGACAGAAGTATAGACAATGCATGTGTGATAAATGTGTGAAGGAGGATATTGCTATAATAAAACATGCATAAAACAAAAGAGATAATCTTCGTTCTTGATCCGATGTGCTCATGGTGCTGGGGCTTTGAACCCGTCGTAGAGTCACTTATAGCATCCTTGCCCCATAGGATTAAGGTCTCCCTTGTCTTAGGTGGACTTAGATCACAGGGCGATCAGGAGTGGAACGATGAGTTTAGAGAGTTCCTTTATCATCACTGGAGAAATGTCCAACATAAGACAGGTCAGATGTTCAATAGTGCGATCTTGGAAAGAGACGAATTTCAATACAACACAGAACCCTCATGTCGGGCTGTTGTCACGATACGCGCACTGGATAGGACAAAGCAGTTTTCATTCTTTAGTGCCCTACAAAAAGCCTTCTATCTTCACAATGAAGATATCACGCAAGATAAAGTCATTGAAAAGATTGCCAAAGAAGAAGGTATAGATGCCGAAGCATTTATGCAGCTGTTCAGCAGTGAAGAGATGAGAGTAAAGACGGAGGCTGATGCCTATAAGGCCAGATCAATGGGGGCGAATGTCTTTCCCTCTTTGGTCATCATTGATGAAGAGGGGCATCTGTGTGTCATGAAAGGGTATAGAGATTACGAAGAGGTCAAAAAGTTATTACAGATGTAGATCGCATGTAAGTTGTCAATCTTCTTTATCCAAGGCTTCATGTGCGAGCTGGCGTATCCAGTCATTAAATTTAATATTGTGCTTTGCACAGTAGGCAGCGAAGGTCCTGAGCTCATCGATGCTCAGCATCAGCTCGACCTCTTTTATCTCTTCACTTGGGAGTTCTGCTATGGGTTTAAGGGGAATTTTCATATTAAGAGTGCCCTTTGATCATGAGATTTGCAAAAGATCAATGATCTCTTGTGCAAGCTGTGTTGTACTTTTACCCGTGGTGTGGATAACCGTGTCTGCGCAAGCCATATATTTTGGATGACGTTCCTCCATCAATGCTTTCGCTTTTTTCATATCTTGCAGCAAAGGACGTTTTTTTAGTTTGCTTTCGGCATTGTCGCAAGCATTGATACGTTCCAGAATCGCATCAAAAGAAGATTCAAGGTAGATGACGTGGCCGATCTTCTGAAGGTTCCCCACCTGATAAAAGCCTCCACCAACGGAGATGATACTGTCTTTGACACTCTTCTTCAGCCAACGCGATATCTCTTTTTCGCGTTTTCTGAAATAGGCCTCGCCGTTTTTTTTGAAGATCTTTTTGATAGTTGTGTTTTCCAGACTTTCGATCAGGTCATCGGTATCGATGGCAATGCGTTTTGTCTGCTTGGCAAGTTCACGTGCGAGTGAACCCTTACCAACACCCATAAAACCCATCAGAATAATATTATTGTTTTTCATGAAAAAATCATAACAGAAAAATATTATACGTAGATAATATCAATGTGATTTTTCATACAGTGGACGACATGTCCTACACAGCTTGGCATAGGGTTTGGCTTTTAGTCGGGATATACTGATCTCTTCCGAACACATCTCACAGATATTATAGGTTCCTTCTGCGATACGTCCCAAGGCATGTTCGATATCGGCAAGTTCGGCTTTTTGTTGATCGGAGACAGCCTGTTCTATCATAGCATCACTTCGCATTGATGCATAGTCCATATCATCATTGTTCTCTTGGGTCTGTAATTGATCGAGTTCTTTGGAAGCAAGATCCATATTCTGCAGGATGTGTTCTTTGGCGTTTAAGAGTTGTTCTTTGAAAAATTCTAATTCTTGTGCTCGCATGATCTATCCTTTTTTCAAAAGTCTAATCCTTAATTGAACCCTTTTTTACCATAAAGTTTTCTTATAAAAACAAATTGATATTTCCATGTGATGATGGTGTGTGCGACGCTTATGACTGGCAGAGGTGAACGCATGAAAGCGCATCAGTTTTGATAGGATGGATATGCTTAGAGAAGCAGTCTACAAGAAAGAATCTAGTCGTCTAAAGGATCGGATGTCGATCTATAGTTTCATTCTGTAGCCGACGCCGCGCACTGATTCAATGTATTTGGGCGAACGTGGAATATCGTTGAGTTTGGAGCGCAGGCGACTGATGATGACATCGATACTGCGTTCATCACTTTCCCAGTTGAGACCCTCCACCCCGTCGAGTATAGCAGCCCTGTTGAGTACGACCCCTCTCTGCCTTAGAAAAAAAGTCAAAAGTCCGTATTCCGCAACGGTTAACTCAAGGGGTCTACCCAGATGGGAGATGACCATCTTTGCCGTATCGATGCTAAAGTCGTCAAAACTCTCTTTTTCTATCTTAGAGACAGAGACTTTTTTCCGTCTAAGCATCGCTTGGATACGTGCTACCAGCTCACGTGGATCGTAGGGTTTTGGAAGGTAGTCATCAGCGCCTTTTTCAAACCCAAGGACCTTGTCACTGACTTCGTCTCGGGCTGAGGAGATGATAATAGGAATGTCATGTGTATTCGAGATCTGTTCGCAGAGGAAAAGACCATCGATCTTAGGCAGTGTCAAATCAAGTATGATGAGATCGAAGCTTGCTTCTTCAAGCTTTGCCATTACGGTAGTCGGATCGGAGTTGACATCAACCGAGATATTGCAATTGGCCAAATAGTCACATAATAATTTGGCTAGAACAGGGTCGTCTTCTACCATCAGAATATGTGTCTTCATCGTGAATACTCCTAAATTGTACCCATATCTTAACAAAGGAGTGTTAATTTATTGTTAACACATTATGATGTAATCGTATACCTTGCTTTTTTACCTATTAGGCTACTGTTACGCCATTCTTACGTTTTTATGTATAATGCTTTATTATATTAAAAAGGGGCTTGCCATGTGTTTTAGGGCACTTTCATCATTTATCTGTTGTGCAACTTTTGTTTTAGCCGGAAGTGCTTTGCAGGCACGTCAGAACTATTCAGAACAGGGCATAAAGACATATCTGAGACTCTGCAAGAGCTGCCATGGAAATCCTTATAAGGGCGCCGCGATGTATACAACGCGGGAATGGAAAAGACTCTTTAAAAGCGGGGATGAAAAAATCTTGGCTGTTCACGCTGGGAGCACTAAGGCTATGGGTGCGCTGCAGAGCTCGTTTTATAAAAACCGGCGCCGTCATCTTGTGAAGTTTTTGAGCACCAGTGCAAGTGATTCAGGTGTTATCCCAGCGTGTGATGGCAACTTTTGTGGAGATTAAACATGATTGTCATAGATAGTGTATAATAAGTCCCATGTATAAAAAAATATTGATTTCATTTCTGCTTATCACGCTAGTCCTTCTCTCTTCTACGCAGGTAGTTGACAAGTTGAGTTCGGAGCAACTTGACAAAGCATTTACCCGCTCAGTCACAATATTTGCGATCGCCAGGGGTCTAAACGGACTTATATCCGTTGTTCAAGGGACTGAGGTGTACGCAACGCCTGCCGGTGTCGGTGTGAACTTTGCGGTAGGGCAGATCGTTGATCCTATGAATGACATGGTCGAACGCTTTTCATGGATAATGTTGATGAGTTCAGTCTCTCTGGGTGTACAGGAGATCATGCTGCATCTGGGTCAGACAATGGCAGTACAGGCGCTCTTGATGATAAGTGTATTGCTGATGCTTGGGATGTTATGGGAACGCAGACTATGGCATGCTCAAACCTTTAATATTGTTTTTAAGGCGGTGAGTGTGCTGGTGTTTTTACGCTTTATCGTCCCTCTGTTGATCCTGTGCAGTGAGGGTATCTATACCTATGCACTTGAATCAAAGTATGAGGAGTCCAAGGCAGCCTTGATGTTTTCAAATGACGAGATCAAAGCTATTGTGAATGAAGTACAGTTTAACCAGCAAAAACAGGTTCATATACAAAGGTCGCAAGAGGACTCGTTGATGGAAAAAGCGCAGAACTACTTTAACGAGACGATCAAGACCTTAAACGTAAAAGAGCAGCTGCAGACATTAAAGCTCAAGTTCAAGCAGCTTTTGAACAATCTACAGAACAGGTTCGATCATACCATTGACTATATCGTGGCTCTGCTGACGATCTTTATTGTTGAGAACCTGCTTATTCCTCTTTCGGCTTTGTGGATCTTTTACAGGCTGTTTCGAAAGTTTTTAGACACAGACATCTCTGTCTACTTTCTCAAGTAAGACAAAGCCAGCGTCTTAGAAGGTAATGACCTTCCAGTCATTTTGAAGAGCGTGGGTCAGCATCTCACCGGTATGGGTCAATTCGACACCCAGGGACTGTATCTTATCAGAGATTCCGTAATCCTCTGTACAGACAACACAGGCCTGAAGCTTGACACCTGTTGAGGCGATCTCTTTGATCTTTGTCTGAAGCTCTGGACTCTCACTTAAGAGTTTTGCTGATGGTCCCCATATCATCAAGATCGCTTCATCCCAATATTGCCTCGGGAGTATAACGCTGGAGTATAGAAGGACTATTTTCTCAGCGACTTCTTTGTCTTGCGAGCTCCACACGATAAGTAGACGGTTTTTCATCAGAGAAATCCTTTTCTAAAAAGTATACCATCTCTAAAATCACTATAAGCCCTTTCATACAATATATTTTGTATAATGCGCGCAATTAATGTAGCCATGCTACTATGGAGATATGATGATTACCTTTAGTGATTTACTTTTAAAACTTCAGATGTTCTGGAAAGAGCAGGGATGTAATATTGTTCAGCCTTACGATATTCCTGCTGGTGCCGGGACGTTCCACCCTGCGACATTCTTACGCTCACTGGACTCCAAGCCGTGGTCTGTCGCGTATGTCGCACCAAGTCGCCGCCCGACAGATGGACGTTATGGAGAAAACCCAAACCGTCTGGGTTCATACTATCAGTTTCAAGCGCTTATCAAACCAAGCCCGGATAATATCCAGGAACTGTATTTGAAAAGTCTTGAATATCTTGGTCTAGACCTGTCTGAGCACGATATCCGTTTTGTCGAGGACAACTGGGAATCTCCTACTCTTGGTGCCTGGGGCCTTGGCTGGGAAGTATGGCTCAATGGTATGGAAGTGACACAGTTTACCTATTTCCAACAGGTCGGTGGTATTACCTGTGATCCGGTTGCTGTTGAGATCACATACGGTACAGAGCGTCTGGCGATGTATCTTCAGGGTGTTGACTCGGTCTTTGATATCGTTTGGAACGAGAACGAGTATGGCAAGACCCTCTACCGAGACATACACAAAGAGAGCGAGATCGAGTTCTCTAAATACAATTTTGAAGTAGCGGATACGGCGATGTTGTTTGCAGATTTCAATGCCAAGGCAAAGGAGTGTAAGGCTGCTTTGGATGCAGGTCTTCCTCTCCCGGCCTATGACCTGTGTATGGCTGCTTCTAACACCTTCAATGTACTGGATGCGCGTAAGGCGATCTCTGTGACAGAACGTGCAAACTACATCTTGCAGATACGCGATCTTTCAAAAGGGTGTGCCGAACTCTATAAAGAACAAGAAGCTGAGCGAAATGCAAGGGTTGCTGCCAATTAACCCTCTTCTGCCATAACATCCTTAATCACAAGGATGTTTTAGTACAATATCTCCTATGAAAACCCCACAGAAACTTATCGGACAGATCGATACCATCATCTATGAGAATGAAAGCTTTTTTATTGCTGTCTTGAGTGACAAGACAAAGGTCTCGGGTGAGTATGTCGAGGCACCTGTGCAGAGTCTTAAAGGTGCGGCAGTCACACTTGAAGGGGAGCTAGTCGAGCATAAGAAGTACGGTTCGACCTTTAAGTGCACCTCTGTCAAGGTAAATCAGTCCGAACTTTTTTTCTTTCTAAACCGGGTCGTCAAGGGTTTTACCAAAAAACTGACTTCGGATCTTATCGAGAAGTTTGGAGAGGAAGGCCTAGTCGATGTCCTGGACAATGATATCGAGAAGCTTTTGGAGTTCAAAGGGGTTAAAGAGAAGAAGCTGGAGCGTATCCAAAAGTCGTGGAAACAGTTTCGCTCCATCAGAGAACTAGGGGAGTTCCTTGCTCCTTATGACGTCAGTTCTGCCATGATCCATCTGATCGCGACTCAGCTGAAAGAGGTTTCCAATCCTGCTGAAAAGATCAGAAATAACCCTTACGTGCTGACGCATATCAAGGGTATAGGTTTTAAGCGTGCGGATGAGATCGCTAAAAAGATGGGTGTTGGTGATCTGGATGAGAACCGATTGCACGCGGCAACAAACTATCTCATTAGAGAACTGTGTGATATGCAGGGGAACTCCTGCATATCCAAGACACTTTTATATGAGCGACTGGATGAAGAGCTGGCCCTTTTCAATCGACGAGAACTCTATGAGAGGACTGTCCTGGAGATGGTCAATGATGGTCATCTTCATCAGTTTGGTGAGCTGCTTGCACCGGATGTCTATTATTATGCGGAGGAGCAGATCCTCTCTTTTATCAAAAAGAAGTGTCGGCAAGATTTTACACAGATCAAGAAAGACCTGGACGGTTTCATCTCCCAGCGTGAGCAGAAGGCGGGATTTAAGCTGTCAGATGAGCAGCGCCGCGCCGTGGAGATCCTGAATCAAGGCTCATCCATCCTACTCCTTGTGGGATATGCAGGAACGGGTAAATCGACTTCTGCCCGTCTTATCCTGGATCTGATGGCAGAAAAAGTCGGTGAGAACTTTATTATGTGTACGGCCCTAAGCGGTATCGCATCACAGCGTATTTCTGAAACGACGGGGTATCAAAGCTCTACGATCCAAAGCCTTATCGTACGTTATGAGGAGAAGGGAGAGATGCCTTTTAAAGTCATTCTTCTTGACGAAGCTTCCATGGTCAATTCCATGCTCTTCTTTCAGCTCATCAAGATGGTAGACGATGATGCCGTTTTTATAATCGTCGGAGATGACGGACAGTTGCCTCCTATAGGCGCCGGAAACGTGCTCTCAGATATGATCAATCTAAACCTTGCCCCAATGGTCAAGTTGACTAAACTTTACAGACAGAGTGAGAAACAGGCTATCGCCTTAGTCGCCAATACCATTCGTCAGGGGCAAGTCCCCGAGTTCTACGAAGAGTATGATGATTTCCACTTTAAAGAGGTGGGTATCGAGAATTATTACCAACTTAAGAACAGCCTCAGCAAGTCACAGCTTCAGGAACTTCGTGAGGACCATTCCCAGCAGGTCCTCGCAGCGATGATGCACCTTGCTGTCGATGATATCCCTCATTCCCGGGAGCTATTAAAGAACAAGGATATCTTGGGCTATCTCAATGCTTTTCAGGTCATCACACCGATGAAGGGCGGGACACTGGGAAGTGAAAACCTCAATAATGTGCTACAGCAGTACTTCAACCCATCGACAAAAGATTCCGTCAAAGCAGGGAAGTACGAGTATCGTATGATGGACAAGGTCGTACATATCAAAAACGAGAACATGCCATGTTTTACACCGGATGGTTTTAAAGAGGGAAGTGAAAGTTTTGAAAAGCGGGTCTTTAACGGGATGGTGGGACTTGTCTTCAAGATCGATATGGAAGAAGAGCTTCTGTTTGTCTTTTATCCCAATGAGAAACTTGTCGTTCAATACGATTTTGACCAACTCAAGAGCTACCTTGCACTCTCTTATGCCCTTACCATTCACAAGGTCCAGGGTATGGAGTATGAAACGGTCGTCATTCCCATAAGTTATTCGCATTTTATCATGCACAATACAAAACTTCTTTATACGGCTATCACAAGAGCCAAAGGCCAGTGTCATCTTGTGGGCGAGGGAACAGCCTTTAGTGCCGGATGTAAGAAACTTGATACAACACGAAGAGAAACAGTCCTGCAAGCCTTGTGTCAAAAGATTTAAGATATAAGCTTCGTTTATCTTTAGCTTAGTTATCATAGAAGTATGATATTCTTTAAATACAAACAGCCTAGGGCTGAACACATACAATTTCAGCGGCTTGTTTTTGGTCTGATCGTATTGGTGGGAGTTCTTTTTGCAAGAATCGACCTTATATATGCTTTTTTGGCACTTAGCGTGATCACATTTATTACTACTGTCAATTATTCACCAACGACGTTGCTATTCAGATTTTCAAGTTTTCTGCTAGGGCGTCAGCTTTTTTTGACGGCTCCGCAATATGCTCATTCATATATTACGAATCAACTGGCTGAGATCTTTGAGGATATTCTACGCATGATGGGTGGAGCCCTTATCTTATACTTGTATTCTAGTGTTCCTTTAGCCGCTTGGATGGTGGCCTCATTTATGGGAATAGCGATGCTTATATCAAGTTTTTTCGGTTTTTGTCTCTCTTCTTTGGTGTATATAGGCTATAAGTACCTGATAAAAAGATTTGGATCAGGCAATGAATAATCCAATGGAAAACGTAGAAGAGAAGCTGGGCCTTTTTACGAAAGAAGAGGGTAAGACCAATAAAAACTGTGTCTTGGCAAGAAACGGTTTTAAGCCCTATGAGAGATGTAATTATTGTCAACTTCATGTGAAGTCATGTATGGGGATGCACCTTAATCTCTTTGCCTTTTTAATCGGTTTCTTCGTCTTGATGTTTTTATTTCTTGATGATCCCTTGATGATCCGTATCAATATCATGCTTATCATCGGTCTTTTCTTTGCTTTCGGATATGAGGTGACGGTCAAAACAGATGCCTTGGCCAGAGCAGATTTTATGAACCACAGCCTGAATGAAAAGCTCAACAAGCATTCGAGTAATCTTGAAGGTGAGATTAAAAAACGTACCAAAGAACTTCAGCATCTGGCAGTGCATGATACGATAACGGGACTGTATAATCGATATGAGTTTGAGAAACGTCTGAGTTTTGCCCTGAAGTACTCTTCGACTGCATCGAGTCAAAGTATTATGTGTTACGTTGACCTTGATCAGTTTAAGATCGTAAATGATACCTCAGGACACGTGGCGGGTGATGAACTGCTAAAGCAGGTCTCTATGATCTTACAAAAGAGGGTCGGGCCCAAGGACATCGTCGCGCGTTTGGGCGGGGATGAGTTTGGTATCCTCTTTGTCGGAAACACGCTTGAAGAAGCACAGAAAAAAGCCAAAGATATTTTACGAGCTATTAAAGAGTACCGTTTTGTCTGGGAAGGGAAGATCTTTGTCGTCGGTGCAAGCATGGGTATGGTCCCGATCGTTCGTGAGTGTTGTTCTTTGATCGATGTGATATCTGCGGCAGATGCAGCCTGTTATCAGGCTAAGGAAGAGGGAAGAAACTGTATTCATGTGGCGACGCGCGATGACAAGAAACTCCAACAAAGACGTGGGGAGATGCAGTGGCTGACAAAATTGACCACCGCCCTGGAGGAAGACAAGTTTATTCTCTTCATACAGCCTATCATCTCTTTGGAGGATGAGGGTGAGTCACTAAGCCATTATGAGGTCTTGCTTCGCTTCAAAGATGAAAATGGCAAGATCGTGCCGCCGATGGCCTTTATCCCAGCCGCTGAGCGATATGGGATGATGCAGCGCATCGACAGGTGGGTTATCGAAAACGTCTTTAAGGAGTATATCAGACTTAAAGAACATACAGATAAAGCTTACCGTTTTAGTATTAACCTTTCTGGGATCTCTCTCAATGATAAAGGCTTGGGAAGTTTTATTGAAGGACTTTTTGAGAGATATAACATTGCTCATAAAAGTATCTGTTTTGAAGTGACTGAAACAGCAGCAGTGGCAAACCTCAGTGTTGCCTTGAAGTTTATCAAACGTATGCGTTCACTGGGCTGTAAGTTCTCTCTGGATGACTTTGGAAGTGGACTCTCTTCTTTCTCGTATCTGCAAAACATCCCTGTAGACTATTTGAAGATCGACGGTGCCCTGGTCAATGATATAGATACGAATAAAATAAACAGAGCTATGGTAAAGTCAATCAATGAAGTGAGTCATATCATGGGGATGAAGACGATTTGCGAATTTGTCGAGAACAAAGAGGTAGAAGAGAGATTGAAGGAGCTGAACGTTGACTATGCACAGGGTTATTATTATGCCAAACCCGTGCCGATTCAGACGCTGCTAGAAGTCGAGTAAAATATGATCCGGACAAAGATGCCTTTTGGCGGGGATGTTAATGGTTATTTTAGATAAAGAGTGTTAGCATAAGCCATCTTTAAAGAAACCAGGGTCCTATATGAACTTCAGTACCATCAAATCCAAGCTTTTCCTCTACCTTCTTACCTCATTGCTCAGCATCGTATTTGGAGTTGTCTTTGCCTACCTGATTGCTTCATTTGAGATCAAAAAGATCATGATGAACGATATCTCTGATGTTGCCGAGTCGCTGCAAAAGAGTGTTGAGTATATCGCAAAGCGAGAGAATAATGCCTATGAGACAAGTGCTTTTGCCGATCTTTTGAATGGGATGAAAATAGGTCGCAGCGGGTATGTTTATCTGATCAATGCGGACGGACAATTGATCACACACCCTACAAAACAAGGTGAAAGCTTAGCGGGGAAGTCTTATGCAGACCATATCAGAAGTGACAAGAAGGGTGGAATACATGAGTATGTCTCCTCGACCTCGGGGCAGGAGAAGATAGCAGCATATCGTTATATCAAAGCCTGGGACATGTGGGTCGTTCCAGGCGTGAACAAGGCAGATTATTTTCACGATCTTAAAGAAAACTTCCTGAAGTGGATGATTGTATGTGGTCTGGTGATCGCCGCTTTACTGGCGATAATGGGCAAATTGATCGAACGCCGTATTGTCGCACCTGTTGAAGGACTTATTGATGTAGCTCAAGAGTTGGCACAGGGTGATGGAGACCTTAAAAAGCGACTTGACTTTCCCGGTAAATCCGAGATGGCAGAAGCAAGCAACTATGTTGATAAGTTCATCAATCGCATTCAGGAAGTCGTAAACATTGCGAAAAAGACAGTGATAAACTCAGTCAGTTCTGCTGAGCATCTGGGATCACTTTCTGGGACGATCACCAAGCAGATCAGCGAACAGCACACGCTCACCAAAGCATCCAACAACTTGGTACAAGAGATAAGTAATTCTCTGGATGATAGTGAAAAGGCTGCTGTTAAGACAGTGGACGATCTAAGCAGCACGGCAGCAGAGCTGGATGAGATGATCACTCAACTCTCTACTATCTCGGGGTATGTGAGCGATGCAAGTGTAAAACAGGTCGACTTCTCAGATAAACTGATGCAGCTTAATGAAGATGCCAATCAGATCAAAGAGGTGTTGACGGTGATCAATGATATCGCGGATCAGACCAACCTTCTCGCCTTGAACGCTGCGATCGAGGCAGCGCGTGCCGGTGAACATGGCCGTGGATTTGCGGTTGTCGCTGATGAGGTCCGTAAGCTTGCGGAGCGAACACAAAAAAGTTTGGCTGAGATCAATGCGACTATCAACGTCGTCGTGCAATCAATCTCTGACGCGAGTGATGAGATGAAACACAGTGCGGAGCAGATGTCAGATATCAGCCAAATCAGTGAAAAACTTGAAGGCAAGACAAATACGACAAGATCCTCGATGGAGCAGACTATCGACTATGCTCATGATGCAGCGAAATTGGCAACGACCATTGCTCACAGGACAAAGACATTGATCGATAACATGGAGAATGTAACGAAGCTTTCAACACAAAGTGAAGAGATCATTCACGATGTTGACAACACGGTAAAGACAATCGTAGAACACTCGCACGAGTTGGAATTACGATTAAACGAATTCAAATCTTAAGCTTTTAGAAGGAGAATGATGCGTGCGATTGCATTTTGTTTGATACTGAGCACCCTTGTGTCTGCGCAAGAGTTTCCTGAAGTCTTTAGTTCGGCAGGGGATGATGTATATAAAAGTATGGGCAAGTACCAGAAGATAAAAAACTTGGGTATTTATGCGGATAGACCCGAATTCATAGAGTCGTTTTGCAAGGATGCCAATATGAGTATGCAAAAAGGGTATGCCCTTGATGAGATGCAAAAGGATCCCGAAGCTGCCATAGACAAGGTGATGATCAAGTCATACGCAAGAGAACTCCGCCAATTGGCAGAGCAAAATGAAGCCATTGAACATCAGTTAAGGGAGGATGTTTGCAAGCTTTATGAAAAGAAAGACTTTCAAAGCCTGGCTGTGATGCAAGATGCTGAGATCGAATTGACGCAGGAGATACGGCAGGCGATACGAGCGTATAATAAACAAAAGAAGCAGGAACAAGCACAGGCCCTCGTCCTGGCAAAGTCGAAACAAGCTGATATAAAAAAGCCAACGACGAAGAAGACAGAAGAGCCGAAAAGTATATCGCCAAAGGCAGTGCTAAAAGCTGAGAAAAAACAGCAAAAGGAAGCACCTGCGGCAGTCCTGCCTCCCGTCCCGGCAACCCCTGTCAAAGTGGCAGAGATCGAGCCCAGCCCACCTATAGAAAAAGCAGACCATGAAATATTGAGTGAGCCCGTGAAAGTGGCTTCCATACAGAAGTCTGAACCGGTTCCCTCACCGATACCTGCGCTTCCGCAAAAGAAGAAGGTACTGACAAAACTTGAATATTATGAGCAGAATCTTGCACGCCTCAAAGAAGAGTTGTATGAACTTCGAGAGAGTGACGACCAGGATAAGATGGGCTGTTTAAATGATATAACGGCGATGAATTACTGGATGATCAGTCTCTTGAACAATGAAAGAGATGCCTGTGGGACAAGGGATGCTATCAAACAGATGAAATCATATGATAAAAGCTCTCTAAACTCATGTGGCCGCGATTCGATACGATATATTGAATGGCATGGCCGCATCAAGCCTTATGTCGGAAGAAAGCTGTTTGAGGCAGAGGCTGCGTGCAGTCGTTAGCTTCTCTTTTCGCAGCCTGTTTTTATTCGAATCCGTCTTGAAGATACCTCTTCGGAAGCTGCAGCAATAAAGGATGACTCTCCTTTTTCAACCAACGCATGATCTTTAAAAGTTTATCTTTGTGAAAAGAGGTACATCCCGCAGTAGGGGAGTCGACCCCTTTTTGTACGTGTATAAAAATGCATGAACCACGTCCTTTTACATTGTTGTCATTATGTCTGACAACAATGCCAAGGCGATATAGGTCATCTTCTCTTCTCATAAACTCAAAACTCTTAAATCGGGTCTGATCCTTCTCCTGGATGATCTGGTTATAGTTCGAGGAGTCGCTATCGTCGAT
>JBFEXN010000020.1:0-15677 GCA_041562655.1 Sulfurimonadaceae bacterium | reverse complement strand
GATCAAAGCATTCAGTTTCTCATGGTTTTTTCCGTAGACAATCCTTGCCTCTTGTACGAGTCGTTCCGGGACACCATATCGCAAAGCCGTCTCGAAAGCATACGACTTTCCGATGATACCCTGTAAAAAGTCGTAAGTCGGTTTTCTGTTCACCTCATCATAAACAGCCGCTATAAGAGAGACATCCCTGTTTTCCGCCATCAATGACGCCAAACGTTTATGGTGTGTCGTAATAACGATCTTCATCCCACGTTGCATGAGATTCTCAAGCATAACTTTGAACAAAGCCGCTGCCTCATCCGAATCAGTTCCTAGTTCTATCTCATCCACACCCACAAGCATCGACTCTTCATGAAACAGCTTACCAAAGGAGAGCATTCTTCCGGCAAACGTCGAGATATCGTTCTTGACATTTTGCGGGTCATCGATGATCGCACGGATAGACTTGAACGAACCCACCACGGAGTTCTTTGGATTGATCGGCATAGGAATTAGATATTTGGCTAGATAAGCTGCTGAAAGAATGGCTTTTAACAGCATCGTCTTACCACCGGCATTGACCCCTGTTATCATCAAAACAGGATTGCTGAAATCAACACTGATCGACTTGGCGTTAGCAATAGCGGGGTGTTTGAACTCATTTAAGACGATCTTATCTGACTTTTGTGCCTTTAAAAGTTGCAGTCCCTTTGAACGTGCGAAGAAGATGCGCGCCTGGTAATGATCGAAGGTATCAAAGCTCTTGTTGATAAAGTTCAAAAACCCATGCATTTTCTGCATCAACGAAGAAAAAGTTTTTGCATATTCATACAACTTGGCTTCTTTTTCCTGATACACTGAACGTACCTGTGACTTTAGGTTTGAGATAGCTTCTGGAGAGACATAGAAAAAACCTGCAGAACTTCGTCCTACGATGTTTCCCTTAAGATGATGATTGAAACCAGGACGAAGAAGAAGACACTCCTCTTCATTAAAAAAGTGTACCTGTCTGTCAACAAGGTAAGGCTCCAGCTTCTGTGTAAAGAGGATACGTTTCATACTGGAGGAGAGTTGCTCCTTGAGATGTTTAAGACGCGAATTCATAGCACTCAGTTCTTCATCAAGGTCCTCTTTGAAATTCCCCTTTTCATCAAAGGCTATATCGATCTCGTCAAAATCAGGATGGACCTCTATACCGTGTATCCAAGAGCCTAAGGTGCCCTCGAAATCGAACTTTTGAAGATACCTGAAATAACGTACTATCTTAACGAACTCAAAGATATCTTCCAGGTTTAATTGACCCTGTTTCTTCAGGTATGCGAGTGCACTCTCAAGTGGTTTTACCTTGGCAGGTGATTTGAACTCATACTTGTCAAGCTCTGTAATGAGCGCAAAATGACGATTTTGATCACCTTCGATGTACAGAGGCTTCTCACGACTTAAAAAATCTGAAAACTGGGATAGAAAGGAGTCCAGATCTAACTGGGCTGAGATATCACTTTTTACTGACATTGATCAAGACTGATGATACGACCAAAAGATTCGCTCTCTTTTTTGCCTAAGAAAGTCTGTGTGCCTGAACTGTAGGAGTATTCTGAGTTATTTACCTCAGACGCTTCGCAGACAATGGTTTTTCCATGTGTAAAGTCTAAAAGGACTTTCTCAAGATGGATTCGTCTCTCTTCACTGTTTTGATTAAACAGGTAAGCACTGAGGATCAAGAGTGACAAAAGAACACTGACCCCTGCTTTTTGCTTCAGCGTAAGCTCTGTAAAGTGGTGAAGTACCACAAAAAGAAGTATTAATAGAACGATACCAGCGAGATAAGCCACTATGCTATTCCTCGTAACTGATACGTGATATCTCCTGCGCCAAAGCCCACGATCAGACCTTTGTCAAGTGACTTTAGTACCATGTTGTCCTTCATGATGTCAAGATCATTGTCAGAGCGTTTAACACTGTCTGCCATGAGTGGTGAATAGCGTTCAAAGTCTTTTTCAAAATCTATCTTTCTGACCTTTTCACCAGCGGCCCAGACAGGAAGGATGATCAACTCCGATGTCCCCTCAAAACAGCTTATAAAAGCATCCAGGTTATCAATAGTACGACTGTACTTGTGTGGCTGCCAGATCGCTGTGATCTTGTCGATTCCCATCAATTCAGCATAAGCTTTTACTGACTCCAGTGTCGCTTTGATCTCCGTCGGATGATGACCATAATCATCGATAAGAATAGAATCTTTTTTGTTGATAATATCGAAACGTTTTTTGATACCCTTGAAGTTCAATATCTTATTACGTACAGTTTCGACCTCTTCACTCTCAATCGCCGCTAAAATAGCCAAAGACGCATCAATTGCGATATGTTCACCAAAACCCCATACCTCAAAGACACCCATATCCAAAAGCTCAAAACGTGTATGCGGTTCATCATTAATAAGGACATACTCGAGATTTTTAATGTCCTTGCTCGGATAAAGGCGAATTGCCTCACAGTCCAACGTGGACAAGAATGGATCCTCTGCGTTGATGACACGCAGAGCCGCACTGGTGATAAAGGTCTTGTATGCATCATAAAAACGATCAAAATTATAATCGTAGTATTCCATATGCTCCGGTTCAGCATTGGGTACGATGGCACAATAAGGATTGGAGTTCAAGAAGCTGCCATCACTCTCATCCGCCTCAAATAAAAGAACATCATTATCACTGTGACGCGCATTATCGCCGAACTCTTTGGACTCGGCACCAATAATGGCCGAACCATCTAATATGGAAGAGAGAATCGCCGTCGTCGTACTTTTTCCATGTGCACCACATACCGCATACACTTTTTTGTCTTCAAGGATCATTGGTAAGGCTTCACGACGTGCAAGTACCCGTATGTTCTTTTGTGTTGCTGCTACGACCTCGACATTGTCAGGACGGATGATCGCCGAATGGATAACAAGGTCCTGATCCGTGATAGCAGAGGCATCATGAGGGACCGTAAGTTTGATCCCTAAACCACGAAGTTTCTTGGTAATGATCGTCTCAGAGATATCTGAACCGCTAACCTCATGTCCTTGAGCCTGCATGAATTTTGCTAAACCAGAGATACCAATACCCCCAATTCCTATAAAGTGTATTTTCACTTCGTATCCTTTACTGAAGAAACATCTGCTTTAGCCTGTTCTAGCAACTTTTGTGCCTTAGTCTTGAATGACTTGATATAAAAATCGTCCAATCTGTCATTTACCTCACAATAATCGTCTATGAAAGTGTCAATATCGATATGCGAGGATGCTGCCTGTGCATGTATCTGCATAGCATCTATGAACGCATCCTCTTTTGCTGTACCCTTTAAGACTTCAAAAAGAGCCTTCGCATCCTCAAAACGCTTAGCGCTATAATGCGATATTGCATACTCGTAAAGAGCACGAAGCGTATAGTATTCCTGCTCATCTTCAAGTGATAGTTTAGCCTTCGTTTCTAACACGTTGGTTAACAGCTCAAGGGAAAGTTCTAATATATTCCCATATAGGCCCTGTTCAAGCTCTTCATTAAGCGCTTCATGATGTGTCTCGACGATCTCATAAAGGGCTTTGATATCGCCATGATGGACCGCTTCTATCGATCTCTCTCTGATTTGTACTAAGAGTTCAGACATGCTTTGATCGCCTCCATCGCTTGGCGTGTTTTTTCTTCACTGTGAACCAGTGCTATCCTGACGTATCCCTTGCCCGGGTTAACACCCATCGCATCCTCACGACCCAAAAAAGACCCCGGAAGTACTTTCACATTATGTTCTTTATAAAGCTTACGTGTAAAGGCAATCTCATCATCGACTTTCAACCAGATATAAAAACTTGCCTCAGGCGTAGATGTGCCTAAGACCTCATGTGCGATTTCAAAGTTTCTTCTGTATATCTTACGTGAGGCTTCCACATGTGCTTCATCAAGCCAGGCTACTGCTGCGGCTGCCTGAAGAGGAAGAGGTGAAGCACATCCAATATAGGTACGATATTGCATGTACCCTTTGAGTATCTGTGCATCCCCGGCAATAAAACCTGAACGAAGACCTGGAGCAGACGAGCGTTTAGAAATAGAATTGATCACCAAGGTGTTTTTAAAACTTTTATTTCCGACATGTACAGCTGCTTCTAATAAAGATGGCGGTGGTGTATCTGTGTATATCTCGCTGTAACACTCATCGTTTAAAAGTACAAAATCATGCTTTAAAGCCAAGTTCACCCACTCGCCAAGTTCATCCAAACTCAAAACTGAAGCAGTCGGGTTATTAGGGAAGTTAAGGATAACCAGATCAGCCTCTTTTAATATCTCTTCGTTCATATCCGGCTTGAAGCCATTTTCTTGGCTAAGGTTTAAAAAGATCATCTTCGCCCTGGAGGCAATAGCAGCGCCCTCATAGATCTGATAAAAAGGGTTTGTAAACGCCATAACAGGGTCTTTGACATCAAAAAGCAGGAACTGAGGAAAGTTGAACAGTACTTCGCGCGTTCCGAAACACGGTATCAACTCCTCATCAGACAGGTCTACACCAAAACGTTTTTTGTTGAAGGCGATCATTGCCTCGATAGTCTCTATCTCACCTGCAGTCTTTGGGTATTTTTGCAGCAGTGCACTACTGTCCTTCAATGCATTTTGAATAAACTCAGGTGTCTCAAACTGGGGTTCACCTATTGTCAACGCAATGGGATCTTTGGCACTGTTCGGCTCGATATCAGACAATAATGTATTTAGTTTTTCAAAGGGATAGGATTCAAATTGCATTGTGAGTATTTACATCTTTTATATTTTTTTGTAATTATACCTTTTTTTTATAAGATTAGAGACTGCCTTAAGACAAGCTTCAAGCTCCTCACTATTCTAAAGATACAATAGCTTCCTTAGTTAGATGCCTATATCATACACTTTTTATTTTCCGGGATATCCGATATCAATCGAGGTCCTGCAGAAAATATCCGCACAAAGCGTGCTTTGGACTTATGAGGTTTGCAAAAATGACCATCTTAGACTGCGCACACGGCCTGTATGAAATTATATAAGGATATATATGAGCAAACTTAATACTATTATTTTTTCTGTCTCAGCGGTATTACTGCTGAATGCTTGTGTTACTGAAGAAGAAACAGTCAAAGAAAAAAACACCATTATCGACCACAAGATCGACGCTATCAATGAAGCCAAAAAGAGTGTCGCAGCTATAGATGTCAAAACGGAAGCCATCGCTTCTTCGGTTATTGTAGAGGCTCCTTCGCCGAATGCATCCAACCTATATGCAAACAGATGTTCGTCTTGTCATGGTATCAATGCTGAGAAGTCCGCTTTAAACGCATCCGCTGTCATCGCACAATGGGATTCAAAACAGATTCAGAAGGCCTTGGAAGGCTACAAAAACGGTACCTTTGGTGGGAAGATGAAGGGTATCATGCAAGCACAGAGCAAGTCTCTCAGCGATGAAGAGATCAAACTTCTGAGTGATTATATCACCACGCTATAACTCCATTGAAAAATGGTGAGAAGATATCTTAAAACCCTCTCTTAAATAAAACCTGTGTGCCTTGAAGCGCTGCACACCTGAATCAAGATGCAGTTGAGAGCATCCCTCTTTTCTGGCAAGCTCCACTAAGTGTGTCAGCAATAGTTTTCCCTTACCCCGTGAGCGATGTGTCTCCAGTGAAACAAAATCATCCACATACATATGTTTTCCCCATGCAAGGTTTTGTGAGATCCTGTATCCTGCCAAACTTATCACACGCCCCTCTTCTGCCAAATATACAATCGTATATCCAGCTTGCATCTGTTCTTTGACCATCGACAGGTAAGACTTTTGATCAAGATGAGGGCGTAAAAGGCTCATCAATTCGTAACATTTTTCTATCTGAGCATCGCTCACGGCAAGATAAAAACCATCTTCTTGAATTTCGTCTTCTGCTCTACCGGCAGCCTCTTCACGTTTGGATGCGGTTATCGCAATCGTTGCATAATACACAGCGAGAGACTCAGGGTCTTCACAAGCGGAGATATATTTGTCAATGTCTTCTTGTGAACACAGTTTTGTATCAATATACTCTTGGGCAAGAGCCTCAGACGAAGAAGCCATAAGCATGGCTGTATCTTCTTGTCCACTGCACAGGTGAAGATAAGACCTGCTCTCGTCTATCTCAAAACCCGCCTCCTCAAGACCAAGGTGCACAATTGACCCATAATGTGGCTTTAAGCCTCTGTTTTCAAACATCTTGCAGATCGCACTGTTAACGCGTTTACATGCATCGTCGTACTTGGTATCCATCCATTTGGCCAAGGTAAAATCAGCTTCTTCGATAATGAGTTTTCCATGAGGCTTGAGTAGTGTAGAGAGTTTCGCCAAGATAGCTTGCGCTTTTTGATTGTGAATCAGGACATAACGAAGATGGATCAAGTCAAACTTCTGCCCGATCTCAAGCTCTGAAAGATCACCTTCAATGAGAGACGGGTCTTCATCTGTGAAGTAGCTTCTATCGATGTCGATTCCGACGACAGAGCCACTTGAGCCAAGTTGTTCTTTTATCCACAATAAAATGGAACCGGAACCAACACCTACCTCCAGACACTCCATTCCCTCTTTCAGGCCGGCTTTAAGCAGATGTTTCTGTGTCTTCTCATCAAAGGAGTTTTGAATCAGACGCACTCCCTCACGCTCTGACTCCTTATCGTGGGAAGACAATAGCAATGGTGACATCTTTATATAACAGGAAGCCCAAACTTTTGAGTGATCAGTTCGCCTTCTTCATCAAAGAAAAGATAGTAAAGATAGTCTTTTTTTATCTTCAGTCCAGCCAAATATCTAAGTGCAAGGTTAGCTTGTAAAGAAGCGATATGCATCACGATAGGTGCAGCGATACCTGCTGGTGCCTTATCTGATATCTTGAACACATCAAAAGAGGCCTTCTCGAAAAAACACACCTGTCCGTTGAAGGCCTCCACAGAACCGTATAGCCACGGCTTGTTTACCTCTTTGGCATAGGCGTTTATCTTTGCTCGTGTTGGAAGGTTGTCCGTCGCATCGATGATAAGGTCCACGTCGATGTTTTTCAAAGCAAAGGTATCAAAGTCACAATCATGTGCGACTGCTTTGACAAAGGGACATCGTGCCTCTACAACATCGGCGACGACTTCACATTTCTTCTTGTTTTCATCTCCCGTCTTAAAAGCGATCTGTCTGTGTATATTATGGACAGACACCTCATCAAAATCGATCAGATGGATCTCACCGATACCTGAAGCTCCTAGAGCAAAGGCCAAAGAGGACCCTAAGCCTCCACAACCGATTATAGCGATCGTTTTCGACTGCAGACTCTCTTGTGTCTCTTCTCCCCACAATTGGACCTGACGGTGAAAATACTTCATCATGGTTTATTCCCTTTATATAAAAATCAATAATATTAAAATTGCCATTAATCCAAACTTACTTCGGATTTGCTTTTAGGCAGGACAATAGTGAAGCACGCGCCATTTTGACTGTTTCGTACACTAATAGTACCAAAAAAACTTTTTTCAATAATCTCTTTGGACATATACAGGCCTATTCCCGAACCTTCCTTCGTACTTTTCGTTGAGAAATATGGTTCAAAGACATGCTCGATCTTATCCTCATTAATCCCCTGTGCATTGTCTTCCACACTGATTTCGAGCACATCACCCTTGTCTTTAATGACAAACTTCAACCATGGGTCTTGTATCTTTCTCTCCAGGGCGACATCCTTGACATTCTTGATCAGGTTCATACAGACCTGCATTATCTCATGACGCATCCCAAACACGGCATGTTCATCCTCACTTAGGAGCGTAGCTTTCACCTTCGCATACTTCAGACTTCCCTCACTGAGGTTTAACGCACTCTCGATCACCTCTTCGATATAGAATATTTCCTCTTTTTTATCGGGTTTTGAAAAGTTTCTGAAGTCATCGATGGTCTGAGACATATACTGTAGCTGTTCATTCATCCTGTCATGGATCTTTTCGTAGTCCTCTTGGGTAACTGTTTGCAATTGGACTTTAAAGTAAAGGTCTTGGTTGAGCAAAGAGAGCGAGTGTAAGGGTTGGCGCCACTGGTGTGCGATCTGCTCTATCATCTCACCCATGGCAGCTAAACGCGATTTTTCGATCAAGACCTGATCGTTTTGGCGCATTTGAGCAAGACTCTCGTCTACTCTTTCTTGCAAGAGGACATTAAGGCCATTTAGTTTTTGCAGATACTCATCTTCTGCCTGCTTTTGAGAATCAGCCAGCGCCCACGATAAGAATATCATCTCTAAAGCTGAACCGACTTGTTGCGCATACGATAAAAACTCAAAGCCTGCGATCCAAGAGAACTTATTCATAGCAAAGATTACTGTTCCACCTAAAAATGACCCCCATCCTGCGATGTAAAAACGTGCCGGCGAAAACTTTTTCTTGTAGGAGATGATCCCTGCAGCCAATAACAGCGGCGGCAATATAAGTGCCAGTGTCGCAATGATCAATATCATCTCACTGTAAGGTCTAAAAAGTGCTGCCAGTGTCACCAGGCACATAATAAACAATATGACCAACAGTGCCCTGTCAATCCTAGGTGCAAACTCTTTTGTCCTTAGGAACTCACGGGTAAACATGATGACAGCAGCCGTTGTTATGCCCATCATCGTTGCACTCCCATGAGAGATCATCCACTCCCATTCAGACCAAAAATATTGTATTCCAATACCATCCAAAGCAAGCTGATACATGATAAAAGAGGAGATAAAGACCAAATACAAAAAGTATTTTCTACTTCGGGTATAGATAAGGCTGACAAGGTTATAAAAGAAGATAAGTAAAAAGATCCCGTAATACAGACCCGATATGATAAGAAGATACTGCATCTCGGTAAAAAGTTTCTCCGAGGTCATGATGGACAGGGGGACCTGCATTGAACTTTGGGTTTTTACACGAAGATAAAGCATCTGCTTTTCTAAGGTATCAAGCTCGAAGAGAAAATGACGGTCCTTGAGTTCACGCTCTTTAAAGGGACGTGCCTTCCCACTCTGTTTCGATTCAAGAAGACGTCCCTGATCGTCACAGATGTACAGATCGAGTTCATCCAATAACGGATAGCCTACATCCAGCCACCATTTATATGACCGGGCGCTCTCTTGTGAAGAAAGAGGTATCTTGAACCAGTACACTGAAGAGGTGAACCCGAAACTTGCTATCTTCGCTTCGTGTGTGGAAAATGCTTTGTTCTTAACCTCTTGAAATGTGAGTTTCCCCTCTTTATCTTCCAGAAAAGCTACATCAGAAAGTTCTATTTTCTGGTTTTCACTGTCTAGTATCACCTCTGCAGATACAGCTTGGGCATACAAGAACAGTAATAATAGAACTTTTATAAAACTTTTCATCTTCGTTTCTGTATCGCCTCTTTAAATCCCCAGCTCTTTCGAGCCTCTTTGACTGATTTTTTATCAAGATCGATCATCAGAAGTTCTTCTTGGTTTCCAAGATGGTTCTCTATCTGACCCTGCGGGTTGACCACCAAAGAATCCCCATAAAAGTTCCAACTCAGATCGCCATCGACATATTCGCCGATTCGATTTGCCCTGATGATATAACAGGAGTTTAAAAAAGCCCTCATCTTGATCAGTTCACGCCAACGTTCATGAGACTCAAAGGTCGATACACTCGGAAGAAGAACTGCATCTACGTTGCTATTCATAACCTCCTGCCAAAAAGTATCAAAGTGCAGTTCAAAGCCCGCCATCACCGCGAACTTGAAACCATCGATACTAAAGGTCATCGGTGCTTTTAGCTCAGCGATCTCATTTGCAAAGAACTTCTCTTCATTCCAATGTTTATAGTTGATAAGTATCTGTTGATGATAATACGAAGTTGAAATAGGAGAGAATTTGACAATGGTCTTATAAGCCTGTTTTTTCTTTACTATGACCAATGGAGCGATGATAGTAAGGTCATACTCTTTTGCCAAGGCTTTAAGCGTCTTGATATGATGATCACTCTGCTCTTTTATCATTCCTATGGGTGTATTTTCCAACTCTTTAAAAAATCGGTTTAAAAGATATTCTCCAAGCACGACGACCTTACACTCTTTGCTTTTGGCAATGCGCAGATAATAATCAAACTTAGCCGTAGAAAGGCCTACTGAAGGGATCTGTAAAATCGCTGCTCTCATGAAACCACCTACCCTTTGCTCTGGATTTTTTCAAACTCTAATGTTGCTTCTTCTAAGATCTTCTGAGCGTCTTGAAGGGTTTGCATTCCCTCTTTGTAAGACTTGACACTCTGATCCAGTGTCAACTCGGGGTCCATCAGTTTTTCAAGCACCTCTTTGGCACTGTCAAGTTTTTTCTCAAAATCAACCAGACTTGTTTTCTCTTTAGCCATCAAGGGCCTCCTTAATATACTTTTCAAACTTGTCGATCTCGACTAAAAAAGCATCATGTCCGTAATCACTCTGCACATTCAGATATGATGACTGTTCTTTGGGATGAATATCTTGCATGATATCAAATATCTCTTTTGATTCTTTAGGCTGAAACAGCATGTCAGACTCGAAACTGATCAGATAAAGCTCTGACTTCACCTTCGCAAGGGCATCTTCCAAGGAGTCATACCCGCGGCTCAGATCAAAGATATTGATGGCCTTGGTGATATACAGATAAGACAAGGGATCAAACCATTTCGTAAAGTTATAGCCATTATACTCTAAATACGATTCCACCTGAAATTTTCCAAAGAGCTCGAACAGACCATCCGTACGTTTATACTCACGTCCAAACTTTTTATCCATCGAATCGGGTGAAAGAAAACTGATATGTCCTGCCATACGTCCGACTGCCAGACCGACCATGCCGTTGGCTACGATATCGGTAGGCTCATAATATCCCTTTTTAAACGCGGGATCCTCTAAGATAGCTTCTTGAGCGATCTTATTAAAGGCAATGGCCCACGGACGTGTAGCATGTGTCGTTGCCAGAGCAAAGACCTTCCTAGCCAGGTTTGGAAAATCAACAGCGGCCTGAAGGGCTTGCATACCACCCATAGACCCACCAATGATGGCCTCGAGTTTATAGATACCAAGACTGTCTAAAAGAATACGCTGTGCCTTGACCATATCTTTGATCGTGATGACAGGGAACTTATACCGGTAAGGACTGTGTGTTGCATAGTTATCAGAGATAGGACCCGTCGAGCCAAAACAAGAACCGATCACATTGGTACAGATCACGAAATATTTATCCGTGTCCACTGCTTTGCCCGGACCGATAAGCCCATCCCACCAGCCAGGTTTGTTCTCGTTCTCATACAGACCCGCTGCATGATGTGAACCTGTCAAGGCATGGGTCACCCATATAGCGTTACTCCTATCTTCATTGAGTTCACCGTAGGTCTCATAAGTGATATCATAAGGCTCTAAGATACGTCCACTCTCTAGATAAAGAGGATTAGTAAAATGCGCTGTGTGTGTCTGAATTTTCAATTACGCTCTCTCTAACGCCTGCTTGATATCTGCGATCAAGTCTTCTTTGTCTTCCAATCCGGCACTGATACGGATAAGACCTGCCGGGACACCACACTTATCCAACTCTTCGGCAGAGAGCTGTTGGTGTGTCGTTGATGCAGGGTGTGTGATGATCGACTTTGAATCTCCGATATTGACGACTAAGGAGTAAAGTTCTGTTGCATTTACTATCTTTTCTGCCGTTTGCATATCGGCAACCTCAAAACTAAGCAGGCCTGAGCTCATACCATCTTTAAAGTACTTCTGAGCATTAGCATAGTTAGAATTAGACTTAAGCCCCGGATAGTTGACCTTGTTCACCTTAGGATGAGACTCCAAGAACTCCGCAAGCGCAAGCGCGTTTGCAGAGTGTTCTCTCATACGAAGACTCAAATGTTCCATTCCCTGAATAAACAACCACGAGTTAAACGGTGAGACAACCGCACCCAGATCACGCAAAAGACCAAGTCTGACACGAAGCGTAAAAATAGGAAGTGGTACATCGACGTACACCAGGCCATGGTATGATTCATCCGGCTCATTGAACTGAGGATAACGCGGGTTGTCTTTCAAAAGCTCTAAAAGCCCCTTACGCTCAACCAAAATACCGCCGATAGCCAGTCCCTGTCCTGTCGTGTACTTACTTGCAGAGTGAACAGAGATATCTACTCCGTGTTTAAAAGGTTGGCAAAGAATAGGTGTTGCAACCGTATTATCAACAATAGAGACGATTCTGTGCTTTTTAGCGATTTGCGTAATAGCAGAGATATCAGCCACATCAATACTTGGATTGGTCAGACTTTCAAAAAAGATACACTTTGTCTTATCATCCACTAAAGCTTCGATCTCAGAAGGATTATGAACATCAAAAAAACGTGCTTCGATACCAAAACGTTTTAGGGTATGCTGTGTCTGTGTCAACGTTCCGCCGTAAAGCTGTGATGCACAGATAATATTATCCCCTGCTTCCGCACAGTTGGCAATAGCAAAGAAAATAGCAGACATGCCGCTTGCTGCAGCTATAGCAGCCTCTCCACCTTCAAGCTCCGCAAAACGCTTTTCAAAGACATCCGTGGTCGGATTCATCAGACGTGTATAGATATTGCCCAGTTCTTTAAGTGCAAAAAGGTTTGCAGCATGTTCAACATCTCTGAATTCGTAGGCAGTTGTTTGGTAGATTGGCACAGCCATTGTGCTTTGAGAGTCTTTTTCGTAACCCGCATGTAGGGCAGCAGTTTGTTGTTTCATAATTTTCATCCTTTGTTTTCCGTATTATTGTTTAGCCGGACTCTCTACTGAACATTTTAGAGTTTAAAATGTTTAACACCAAAGTAGACCCTTTTAAAGAGTTTTAGCACCTTGATGATTGACAGTAGAAAACCTTGTTTTCCATCTAACTGTTTTCCATGATGAAATAAAGTAAGTTAAAAGTTTTTACGCTTTGCTAGTCTCTATTTCTGGTCGTTCAGGCCTCGCCTAAACGTGATAGTTTGGAGCTTCATGTGTGATCATAACATCATGCACATGTGACTCTTTCAGTCCTGCCGCAGTGATCTCTACAAATTCAGCATTAGCCCAATAAGTAGAGATGTCTTTTGCTCCACAGTATCCCATTGAAGCACGCAGACCACCGATCATCTGATGGATCACGTCCGCAATAGTACCGCTGTAAGCAACACGGCCTTCGATACCTTCAGGAACAAGTTTGTCAGCCGCCGTACCCTCTTGGAAATAACGATCCGTACTTCCTTTTTGCATAGCACCGATCGAGCCCATACCGCGGTATGATTTATACTTACGACCCTGATAGATCGTTGTCTCACCCGGAGACTCTTCCGTACCCGCTAGCAGTGAACCAGCCATGATCGCAGATGCACCTACTGCTAGAGCTTTAGCCATGTCACCAGAGTACTTGATACCGCCATCAGCGATAATAGGAACACCGTATTTCGCACCTTCAGCAGCACACTCGTCAATCGCAGAGATCTGAGGAACGCCCACGCCTGCTACGATACGCGTTGTACAGATAGACCCTGGTCCGATACCGACTTTTACACCATCAGCACCGGCATCGATAAGTGCTTTCGTCGCAGCAGCAGTGGCAACATTTCCTGCGATGATATCGATTTCCATCTCCGCTTTAATCGCTTTGACAGTATCGAGGATACCCTTAGAATGACCGTGTGCCGAGTCAAGTACCAGAACATCCACGCCCGCATCAACCAATGCTTTTGCTCTATCCATCTGACCAACACCGATAGCAGCACCGACACGTAAACGGCCAAACTCATCTTTGTTTGCATTCGGATATGCTACATTTTTCTTAACGTCCTTAATAGTAAAAAGACCTTTTAGGTTCCCATTATCATCAATAACCGGTAGTTTTTCTATCTTGTTGGCATGCATGATATCTTTAGCATCCTCAAGGCTTGCACCGTGTCCGATCGTCATCAATGGCATCGGTGTCATCAATTCTTCGACCTTGATGTTGTTATCCTTTTGAAAACGGATGTCACGGTTAGTCATAATACCAAGAAGTTTATCATGTGCATCGACAACAGGAACACCAGTGATACCGGCTGCTCCCATAACACGGCGAGCTTCTGCCAAAGTCATCTCAGGGTGTACATAGACAGGGTCAGTAATCAGGCCGTTCTCGCTCTTCTTTACTTTTTTAACTTCAATCACCTGAGCTTCAACATCCATGTTTTTGTGAATAATACCGATACCGCCAAGATGCGCCATCGCAATTGCTGCACGGTGTTCTGTTACCGTATCCATCGCTGCTGAGACCATAGGAATATTAAGGCCAATGTTCTTAGTCAACTTCGTAGCGATACTCACCTCTTTAGGTAAAACTTCTGAGTACTGTGGTACTAATAATACATCTTCAAATGTAAGTGCTCTTTTTTTAATATTCATTACGCATCTCCTTTTAGTGCAGTTTCAAGGCCTAGTGCCCCGTCAAATAGTGTTTGTTCGTCAAATGCTTTTGCGATCAATTGCAGACCGACTGGCATTCCGTTCTCAGCCGTCGCTACCGGTAACGAAAGTGCAGGAAGACCTGCTAAGTTGACCGATATAGTATACATATCTGAAAGATACATCTGAAGTGGATCTTCCAATTCACCTGACTTATATGCCGTGTCTGGTGCAACCGGCGAAAGAATCAGATCCGCACTTTCAAAGACACGTTCAAAGTCTTGTTTGATGAGACGACGGACCTTTTGTGCCTTTACATAATAAGCATCATAATAACCGCTGGAAAGAACAAAGTTTCCAAGTAGAATACGACGTTTTACCTCATCACCGAAACCTTCTGAACGGCTCTTGATAAACGTATCTTGAAGATTATCACCTTTTTCGCGCGTACCATAACGGATACCGTCATAACGAGCAAGGTTGGTCGAAGCTTCTGCCGTCGCTGTCACATAATACGCAGAGATATCATACTTAGCATCCAGCAGTTCTGTCTCAATGACCTCATGTCCTTGCTTTTTCAGTACGTCTATCGTATCGTTGTACGCTTTTTTGATTGCATCACTCGCATCGTTCACAAAATGAGGTAAGACTGCGATACGCAGTTTACGTTCTGGATTCAAGTTCTCGCTTACCGGTGTATAGTCCATCTCTACCGAAGTAGAGTCTTTTGGATCATATCCGGCAATCATGTCATAAAGAATAGCTGCATCTTCGACGTTTTGCGTCAATGGTCCGATCTGATCGAGTGAAGAGGCATAAGCACCAAGACCATAGCGTGATACGCGGCCATATGTCGGCTTCATCCCAACGATACCACAAAAAGCAGCCGGTTGACGGATTGATCCGCCCGTGTCAGAACCAAGTGCTGCAATGGCAATACCACCAGCTACTGCCGCCGCTGACCCACCTGAGCTTCCACCAGGAACACAATCCGTGTTCACAGGGTTTAACGTCTTTCCGTAATACGAACTTTCTGTCGTTGAACCCATCGCAAACTCATCCATATTGGCACGACCAAAAGGAGCCACGCCCTTTGCTCGAAGGTTTGTGATAACCGTTGCATCGTATGGTGCAATATATCCCTGTAATATTTTTGACCCACCTGTTACAGACCACTCTTTTACTTGAATATTATCTTTGATCAGAAGAGGAATACCCTCACCCGATTCTTCAAGACCAACATAAGCGTTCAGCTCTTT
>JBFEXN010000019.1:0-15821 GCA_041562655.1 Sulfurimonadaceae bacterium | reverse complement strand
TTACTGTTACTATTGTTGTCTTTCTGTTAACTTTTGTGTGAAGTCATCAAAGTTTTTTAAGGGTTCTTTCCAGCATCTGCTTGGACTCATATAGCTCATAATTCTTCTTGATGTAGGCTTGAAGCAGTGTCTTGATGTCATTATTCCCATGGATGTTAAAACTCTCTTCCAACTCATGTTCGATGTATGCCGCAAAACCATCTTCCAGATCAATATCAAAACGACTTCCATTGACCGTCAGCGTTATTTTCTTACTCAATGTTTACCCTAAAGCCAATTCGATCTTTTTTACGATCTCTTCTATCTCGATATCTTTTAAAGCATTCTCTTCTTCAAGTTTTTTAATCTGTGCATCTTTCGCTTCACTTTGCGCTTTTGCACTCATGACTTCATTTCTAAGTGATTCATTTTCATGTTTCATATTGTCATAACGACCTACCATCGTATCGATTCTTTCATTTAATTGTTCAATCATATTTAACATGTTTGCTAACTCTATATTTTATTTTTTTCATTTTATGGATAAGCTCTTTTTAGCCCTTCATATAAATCGCTATAATTCTAACACTATTTACCCTAAAAGGCAACGGTCATGGCAAAATTCGAGCTAAACTCAGCATATCAACCTGCGGGTGATCAGCCTGAGGCGATCAAAGTACTGACAAACTCCATCAAAGCCCATAATCGTTATCAGACACTTGTCGGTGTCACAGGAAGTGGAAAGACCTATACCATGGCACAGGTCATACAGACATTACAGATCCCGACACTTATCATGACCCACAACAAAACGCTCGCAGCGCAGCTCTATTCAGAGTTCAAGGGTTTCTTTCCGAACAACCATGTCGAGTATTTTATCTCTTACTATGATTACTATCAGCCTGAAGCATACATTCCACGTCAGGATCTTTTCATTGAGAAAGACAGCTCCATCAATGACGAGCTTGAACGCCTTCGTCTTTCTGCTACGGCTAATCTTCTCTCTTACGATGATGTCATTTGTGTGGCTTCTGTATCCGCCAACTATGGCTTGGGAGATCCAGATGAGTATGTCAAGATGGTCCAGGTACTTGCCATCGGCGACGAGATCAATCAAAAACAGCTTCTTTTACGTCTTGTAGAGATGGGTTATACGCGAAATGACAACTTCTTTGACAGAGGAAACTTCAGGGTCTTGGGCGATGTCATCGACGTCTTCCCCGCTTATCATGAAGATGAAGCCATACGTATTGAGTTTTTTGGAGACGAGGTCGATAGCATTTACAGTATTGACGTACTTGAAAACAAAAAAATCGAGAGCTTCAATAAGGTCACCATCTATGCTACCAGTCAGTTTGCCGTTGGAAATGAGAAACTTTCCCGTGCCATCAAACGAATCGAAAAAGAACTCGATGAACGACTCAATTACTTTTCGAAAGAGGAAAAGGCCGTTGAGTATCAACGTATTAAACAACGTACGGAGTTTGATCTTGAGATGCTTGAGGCAACAGGCATGTGTAAGGGGATTGAAAACTACTCCCGCCATCTTACTGATAAGAAAGAGGGGGAAGCACCCTTTACTCTTCTAGATTATTTTGCTCAGCGCCATAAAGAGTATCTTGTCATCGTGGATGAGTCCCACGTCTCTCTGCCTCAGTTTCGCGGGATGTATGCAGGAGACAGAAGTCGAAAAGAGGTCCTTGTCGAGTACGGATTTAGACTTCCATCTGCCTTGGACAACCGTCCTTTTACCTACGATGAGTTTATTAACAAGGCGCCCCATTATCTCTTTGTCTCAGCTACACCTAATGAGGTTGAGCTGGAGCTTTCTTCTGTTGTGGCACACCAGATCATCCGTCCGACAGGACTTCTTGATCCTGTCGTCGAGGTAAAACCCTCCGACAACCAAGTCGAAGACCTGTATGACGAGATCAAAAAGATCATTGCCAAAGATGAACGTGTCTTAGTGACGACCTTGACTAAGAAGATGTCTGAGGCATTGACAAAATACCTTGCAGACTTGGGGATCAAAGTTCAATACATGCATTCTGATATCGATGCGATCGAGAGAAATCAGATTATAAGAGGACTTCGTTCAGGCGAGTTTGATGTACTCATAGGGATCAATCTTCTTCGAGAGGGGCTGGACCTCCCAGAAGTCAGTCTCGTTGCGATTCTCGATGCCGACAAAGAAGGATTCTTGCGTTCTGAGACAGCACTTATCCAGACGATGGGACGTGCAGCAAGAAATGCACAAGGCAAGGTCATCTTATATGCTCAAAAGATAACAAAGTCCATGCAAAAAGCGATGGATATAACACTTTCCCGACGTGAATTACAGGACAAATATAACAAAGAACATGGGATCACTCCCAAAACCGTTATTCGCAAGTTAGATCAGAACCTTAAACTTGATGACGCTGATGAACTCTATAATAAAAGTAAAAAAGCTGAAAAGATGCCGGCAAGAGAGCGCAAAAAGCTGCTTGATGAGCTCAATGCGAAAATGAAACAAGCGGCTAAACTTCTTGAGTTTGAAGAGGCGGCCAGACTTAGAGATGAGATTGCAAAGATTAAAAAACTCTAACTCATAATTCAAGCAAAATATTTTTTTGCTATAATAGAACAATTTAAAACTATATAAGTACTTCAAATTTTTTACTTATCCGATGGAATACCAATGACAAATAACCTCAAAGACCCGAAACTCTATATTAACCGTGAACTTTCATGGCTTCAATTCAACACTAGGGTACTGCATCAAGCACAAGATGAGTCTTTACCTCTACTTGAGCGCCTTAAGTTCCTAGCCATCTACGGGACCAATTTAGATGAGTTTTATATGATCCGTGTGGCAGGTCTTAAAAAGCTTTTTACAGCCGGTGTCATTGTATCTGGTGCCGAACGCCTAACCCCCCTTCAACAGCTTCGTGAGATCCGTAAATATCTGCATCAAGAAAAAGAGGTCGTTGAATACACGCTTATCAATATCTTCAAAGAGTTAGAGAAAGAGAACACCTTTGTAAAAGAGTATCAAGATGTGACTGTCAAAGAGAAACGTGAGCTTGACGAGTACTTTGTCAGCCATATCTATCCTGTCATTGTACCCATTGCTGTTGACGCTACCCATCCATTCCCACATCTTAACAATCTAAGTTTTGGAGTCATCGTACAGCTTACTGATACCGACAATGACGAGATGCGTTATGGCCTGGTACGTGTTCCCCGTATGCTTCCTCGATTTATTGAACTTGAGAGTGGGACATATGTTCCAATTGAGACAGTCGTTGCCGAACATATCAGTGAACTTTTCCCGGGTTTTACCCTAAATAAATACTCATCATTTCGCGTTACTAGAAATGCCGACATCACGATCGAAGAAGAAGAAGCCGATGACTTCATGGAGATCCTTGAAGAGGGACTTCGCTTACGTAAGCGTGGAGAGATGGTACGACTCGAACTTGGTGCCAATGCGGACGAGGACCTGATTAGCTTTTTCAATCGTCATACCAACGTCTTTAAAGAGGATATATACTATTTTACTACCTGGCTAAACCTTGGCAGCCTATGGCAGATCGTCTCAAATAAAAAACTCGCCCATCTGACTGTGCCGAGTCACAAACCAAGAAACCTTCCTCCATTTGACAATAACGAGAACATCTTTTCTATCCTGGATAAGGAGGATGTCGCTTTATTCCATCCATACGAAAGTTTTGATCCCATCACCAAGCTGATCCAACAAGCAGCTAAAGATCCCGATGTATTTGCTATTCGTATGACACTGTACCGTGCGGGAGCGAACTCTCCTATTGTCAACGCCCTGACTGCTGCTGCCGAATCCGGTAAACAGGTCACGGTCATGGTTGAGTTAAAAGCACGTTTTGATGAGGAGAACAATCTTATCTGGGCAAAACAGTTGGAACAATCGGGTGCGCATGTTATCTTTGGGATCACAGGTTTTAAAGTGCATGCAAAAGCTGCCTTGGTCACTAAGCGTGTAGGTGATACTCTCAAACAGTACGCTCATATCGGTACGGGTAACTATAACGCTACGACGGCAAAGATCTATACAGACATCTCCTATCTCACCTCTGATGAGGCCATTACCAACGATGTGACCCGTTTTTTCCATTTCCTCACAGGTTTTTCCAAAAAAGGGAAGCTCAATACTTTGTATATGGCACCAACACAGATGAAACCAAAACTCTTATCCATGATCCAAAACGAGACAAAGATGGGTGCTGCCGGCCATATCATCGTCAAGATCAACTCTTTGGTCGATGAAGATGTCATCCGAGCCCTCTATAAAGCTTCTCAAGCAGGAGTAAAGATAGAGTTGATCGTCAGGGGAATATGTTGTCTTCGTCCAGGGATAGAAGGGATAAGTGAAAATATTCGTGTTATTTCGATCATTGGAAAATACTTGGAGCATGCGCGTATCTTTTATTTCAAGCATGCAACACCGAAGATCTATATGTCAAGCGCCGACTGGATGCCTCGTAATCTTTTACGTCGCATCGAACTTCTTACCGGAATCCCGAATGAGAATATTGCCTCTAAGCTTCTACAGATCCTTCAGCTTCAGTGCAGTGACAATGTTCTCTCATATGAGTTGAAAAGCGATGGCGGATATGTGAAAGTCCCTACAGATAAGGCCAAGATCATCAACAATCAAAAACTTATCGAAACACATACGGACAAAGTACATAAAGCACTTAAAAAAGAGAGCCCTAATTACGTACAGCAGCTCTCTACACGTCTGTTCAAGGAGAGCTAGCGTATGACCTATTCATTTAAGAAATGGACCCCAACCCTCGGAGACAAGACCTGGATAGCACCTTCGGCCGATGTGGTCGGAAACGTCACCATGGGAGAAGATGTCTCCATCTGGTTCGGTTGTGTCGTCCGCGGGGACGTACATTACATCTCTATAGGAGATAGGACCAACATCCAAGATCTTTCCATGATCCATGTCACTCACTATAAAAAAGAAGATATGAGTGATGGGAACCCAACCATCATCGGTAATGACGTAACCGTTGGACACAGGGTGATGATGCATGGCTGTACTATAGAGGACGCCTGCCTTATCGGTATGAGTGCGACCATACTTGATGGCGCCGTTATCGGCAAAGAGTCTATTGTCGGGGCCGGTTCGCTCGTGACTAAAAACAAGGTCTTTCCTCCTCGCTCACTGATAATGGGCAGCCCGGCTAAGGTGATACGTGAACTAAACGATGATGAAGTCAAAGAGCTTTATGCGTCCGCACAGCGATACGTAAGCTTTAAAGAGGACTACAGAGTTCATTGATGGATCTCTTTTTTATCGCTGACATCATCGGAATATTTGCCTTTGCCATCAGTGGCTATCTTGTAGCCGTTCGAAACGGGCTCGATCTTCTTGGGATTTTGATCTCCTCCTTTTTAACAGCACTTGGCGGCGGGATCGTCCGCGATGTCATCTTAGATACGACACCCTTTACTTTTAGAGAATATTATCCTGCCAGCACAGTATTGATCGTCTTGATCCTCTCTTTTTTGCTTCAACTCTATAAGACAAAAGAGATCGAACAAAAACTCTTCTTTGTCATCTCAGATACCATCGGTCTTGTCGCCTTTAGTATAACAGGTGCCCTGCTCGCCCTGGATGCCGGCTTCAATATTTTCGGGGTAATCATCCTGAGTTTTCTGACCGCTGTGGGAGGGGGTTTGATTCGAGACATATTGATAAACAAGGTCCCGGCCGTTTTAGTCAGTGACTTCTATGGCTCAATCGCTTTATTTGTTGCATTCTTGCTTTTCTTCTGCCATTATTTCGATGTCTTGAATGAAGTCTCCATTTTTATGATTGCTATGGTAGCAATATCGCTTCGTTTGGTCGCCTACTTCAAAGGCTGGCGTCTGCCAAAGATGCCTCATCAACCAAAAACAGATCAGGATTGACAGGTTCTCCATTCAAATAGACACTCCAATGCAGGTGCGGGCCCGTCACACGACCGGTCTTCCCTACCTCACCGATAAACTCACCCTGCTTGACCCACTCTTCATCTTCTTTATATATCTTGGAAAGGTGTGAGTATGCTGTGATAAGCCCCTGTCCATGGTCAATCAGTACCATCTTTCCATTGTAAAACAGATCCCCCAGGACGATGAGTGTCCCTGACAATGGGGCTTTTATCTTGTCCCCTTCTTTTCCTGCCAGGTCAATGCCGGCATGAGGGTTCTTTGCTATACCGTTAAAAAAACGTCTGCGTCCGAAATCATGTCGAAGTTTTGACTCCAAAGGCTTTATCATCTTTAGGTCTTTTATATACAAAGGGGTATGTCGTGAGAACTTCTCTTTTTTTAATGCACTCTCTCGTTCAATACGTTCAAGCGTCTCTTTCGAGGCGGTTACAAACTCTTTGTTTTTTACATGAAGATACTGTTTTGTATAATGTTCAGGCTCTAAGGAGATGAGATGCACCTGTATCATCGTCGACGTGCGTGAGACAACACGAAGCATATCAGATCCCTTGTACAACGATAAAGGAAGCAGTACCAACCAGTCATCTTCACGCTTTAACGCAAAGACATCCTTTTTCTCATTGTTGATATAGATATCGGGACGTTCATTAAAATAAAGTTTGGCTATTCCCCCGGGAGAAAGCTGTTCTTGAGGGAAAGCAAAAAGATAAAAGGTGGTAAGGAGAAGGTAAAAAAGGGCTTTCATCAGGTCCGATAATCGGCGTTTATCTTGACATATTCATGGCCAAGGTCACATCCGTAAGCTGTGAACTCTCCTTTAGCAATACCGATATCACACGAGATGGTAAACTCTGAAGACTTCATCACTTTGGCAGCTTCAGCTTCCATATCTGCATCAAAATGCAGCGTTCCTTTCTCATAGACACACAAATCGTTAAAACTGATGCTCAGACTCTTCTCATCACATTCAATACCGCTAGCGCCGATGGTCGATGCAATGCGTCCCCAGTTTGGGTCCTCACCAAAAAGTGCTGTCTTCACCAAAAGTGAGTTACTCAATGCTTTGGCTGCGATCTCTGCTTCAGCATCGTCCTTAGCTCCAGTCACGACGTACTCGACTAGTTTCGTCGCCCCTTCACCGTCTCTGACCATCTCAAGAGCAAGAAAGTGCATAATACGTCTAAGCGCCTCAGAGAATGCTTCTTCATCAAAAGCACCGCTTTTACGGTTAGAGAGTAATATCACCGTGTCATTTGTAGAGGTGTCTCCATCTACACTAGCTGCGTTGAACGTTGTCTTCGTCTTCTCGTTCAAGATAGTCTGCATCTGTTCTGCACCTACATCTGCATCCGTTGTAATAAAACAGAGCATTGTTGCCATCGCAGGATTGATCATACCTGCTCCCTTGGCCATCGCTCCAATACTGAACTTCCCGTTCTCACACTCGACATCAAAGGCAATGCTTTTAGAAAAGGTATCCGTCGTCATGATCGCCTCGGAAGCTGACACTGGATCTTTTCGGTTTAGATCGAAATTCAAAGCACCTTCGAGTATCTTCTGCTTAGGAAGTCTGACTCCGATGACACCGGTTGAGCTCATTACGGGGTTTTGTATCTGCGTAAACTTCTGCTGAAGACCGCTTAATGTCTCACGAATGTCATCAATTCCGGCCTCTCCCGTCATCGCATTGGCATTTTTAGAGTTTATCAATACGAAATTGGTCTTAAACTCACCCATGGAGCGAAAATGTCTGATCGGTGCAGCGGTCATCTTATTGGTCGTAAACACGGATGCCACTTCACACAAGGTATCGGAATAGATAAAGGCGATATCTTTTTGATTATCTTTTTTAAGGCCGATTGCTATGCCGTCCGCATAGAATCCATCTGCACTACATACACCGTTGTCATTGGGTGTGATTTTAGACATAGCGTAACTCCTCCGGCTTCACTCGTTGTTTGATAAGGTTCTTTGTAATCCCGATCCCTTTTTGTGTACCGATGAGTAAAAGTTTTGACTCACTTGTCACTAAGATATCACCCTTAGGCATAGGACTGAACTTACCCTCTTTTTTGCGGATACCCACGACAGACACATCTGCAATGTTACGTAAGTGGGTCTCCTTGAGTTTCTTCAGTACGATCCATGAGTACTTTGGTACTTCGACCTCTTCCATGTCCAATGGAGTGTCTGAGCGGTACATAAACTCTTCAAGCAGGTTTTCCATCTCGGGGTGGGCTGCCATAGCCGTAACACGCTGGGCTGTAAGTTTTGTAGGTGTGACGACCGTATTGGCCCCAAGTTTTTTTAGTTTTTCCATGTCAGACATATTTTCTGAACTGGTAATGATGTTATAAGGAACAGGGATCTCATGTTCTTTCTCAAAAAGACGTACAGAAGCTATAAGTGCGATATTGTCTGCTATATGATGCGACAGTGTGATCAGACCCTTGGCAGAGCTCAGATGTGCCTTTAACATCGCAAGTTCTGTATGGGGTTCACCCTTGATATAATAAGGATATTTATGTTTCTTTGCAAGGGCTTCGATCTCATCACTTGGATCAATGACAATAAAAGGAATATGACTTTGAAGCAGCTGTTTGCTCACTTCAATCGTATACTCGTTGTGATAACAAATAACAAAATGGTTCTTTAGACGTGCAATCTGATATAACATACTGCGCTCCTTTAATATTCGTAGCAGTTCGCCCTTGTTTATCTCTGCGACCATAGTACCGATCGCCAAAGAAAAGACAGCAAACCCAGCAATGATAAGTGTAATTGTAAATATACGACCCATATCCGAGATCGGGGCGATCTCGCCAAATCCGACGGTAGTAAAAGTGATACCTGTCTGATAGATAGCATCCATTAGAGTAAAATCATCAATAACAACATAGCCAAAAGTACCAACAGCCATGGTGACTACGGTTAAAATAAGAGGTAAACGGAATGCTTTGAGGTGCCCATAAATGTCAGGCATAAGAGAAGTGTCTGGTTTGGGAGCTGCCTCCCAGTGAAGTGCTGCCCGGATCTTACGAAACAGGTTCAATTTATAATCTTAATCGACTACGAATTTTTCTTCATTGTACGTAATTCAGATGCTGAGATCTTGATTTTACGAGTTGTTCCGTCTTCTAAAGTGATACGGATAGTACGTAGGTTCGGTAAAAAACGTCTTTTTGTTCTGTTTTTTGCGTGAGAAACATTATTCCCAGCCATTGGACCTTTACCGCTAATAGCACATTTTCTTGCCATTTGAAGCTCCTTGCTTAAATTAATGCCGCAATCTTACCCCTTTTTAGCATAAGTTTCGCTTAAGCACAAAACAACTCCCCCACAAAGGGATATTATAGTGTGCGTCAGAACTCCCCCTTCACACTTTTTTATTCCTTATATACATCTGTTTACATTTACTTTTCAACCTTATCTTGTTACAATTAACCAACTTTTGAAATGGAGACAATATTGATCACACAAGAAGAGCTTAACGCCTACATCAGCTCCATTCCACCTTCTCCAAATGTCTTAAAAACCGTCTTAAAACATATCCACGAAGGAGATCTTTCCAAGGCGGCCAATGAAGCTTCTCAGGACCCTGCTTTGAAGGCTTACCTTCAAGCGATAGTGAACAAGCCTATCTATGGATTTAGAAATGACGTTAAGGATATAAAACAGATCTTCGGTATTTTAGGGCTGGTTCAAGCGGAACAGATCATCTACAACTATATGCTCTCGCTCCTATTACCATCACAGTGGGATCTGTTCACATTGACCAATAAAGATTTTTCGGACATCCAGGACGCGCTAAGCCTGCAGTGGAAAAAGATCTTGGAATATAAAAATATCACCGATAAAGATATGTTCGCGGCTATCTCTTTATTACCCGCATCGATCATCGTCTGTGAAGCCCTTTTTTCTTCAAAAAAAGATGAGATAGCCTTGCTACGTTCTGTCAAAGAGATTGACTACAGTACTATACTCAAACGTTTGACAGGTATGACTCTTTTTGACCTTTGTCAGGCTGTAGCTATAGTGTGGGAACTACCACATAGTGTCTCAAGAATTGTTCTTGCCTCAAGCGGTAATAGCGATGAATCGGATACAGAGATCATCTCTCTTTCAAAATGGATGCACCTTCTGTTCTTTTATCAGCTTTCACAGGCCGTTTGTGTACAGGCAGGTCTTAATGACTTTATCGAGTTTAACATTGAGTATGTATCGGACATATATGAAGAGTTTGAAAAATTGATCATGGAAGAAAACGAATGAGAGCAGTCGTCAAAGATAAAATAGGTGTTTTTCATCCTCAAGGTTTTCTTGACGGGACCACAGCTCCTTCACTGCTAACGATAGAAGATATCCATGCCACCGAAGCATTGAACGTCAACATGATGCTGGTCTCATTAAAGAAGGTGGTCTTTTTCAATAAGAACGGTTTAAGTGTCTTTGTTGAGCTACTAGAGTCTTTACATAAAAAGTCAGGCATAATCGTCGGGTTTTGTGACTATGACGATAAGAAGTATGCTTCTATCCTCAACTTCTATCATGACAATATAAACTTTTCTCTTTTTAGAAGCCAACAGATCGCTACTCTCTTTTCCTCAAGTATGCAAGAGGGAAAAAAGAAAAAATCTGTCCTGATATGGCATGAGGATCCTTCTCAGCGCTCTTCGTTGGCTATAGAACTTTTCGATCGTGGACATGACCCTATCGTCTGTCAGACCGAAGATGAGTTCAAGGAAAAAAGGAACCAGACAGACTTGTATGGGGATATCATCTATAACACCTATCTGGGAATGTTAGGATCCAAGATCGCCACACGGGTCACTGGCAATGCCATCATCTACACACTCTCCGGATTTTTGGATACAGAGATATCCAATCAGTTTGATATGATGTATCATAACAACTCTCTTAACGTCGGTTTTACCCTCTTTATCTTTGATGCTTACAAAGTGATTTCGATGAATGTGCACGCCTTAAACTTCTTTTCGAAACTGGCCACGGCGGGAGCTGAGTTCGGTGCTAATATCTGTGTCGTCGGAATGACCTTTGAAAAAACACCACCAGCTTTTAAAAACGAACTTGAAGACGCAGGTCTTCTGTTTTTTGAAACGATGGATGATATATTGGGGAACAAAGAGCTTTTAAAAGACCTCGGTGGAAGCGGCGGTGCGACAAAAAACAACAAACGTGCCCTGAACAAAGTACTTGTCAACGAACTGCCTCGTTTTATCAATGCAACGGTAAACACCATGGAGATGATGACCAACTCAAAAGCGCAGAAAAAAGAGGTCAAAGTCAACACCCTCCAAACGGCTGCTACCAAAGAGAGGGTCGCCAGTTCAATCGGGTTTTATGGAAATATCGATGGCATGGTCATCTTGGTATTCCCATTAAGCATCGCAAAAAAGTCTTGTGAACTTCTCTTGGGAGAAAAAACGGACAATATCGAAGATATCTTGGATACCCTGGCAGAATTTGTCAATATTATTGCAGGACGGGTAAAGGCCCTTCTTGCAGAAAATGGTATCAGTGTCGATATCACGCTTCCACGTACGTACGATAAGCTAGAAGATCTTCTAGCAACCGTTAATGAACGTAAGGGAGTTCAGGTCGATCTCGATTTCGAAGGTGAAAGTTTTACCTTCTTCTTGACACGATGATGCAACCGCTAAAATCCTATCTGAAAAAGTTCTTGCTGGCCTATGCTTTTTCGGTATCGATGGTGATCATATACTTTCTTATCAAGACTCTCATTAGTGAACCCGAAGATATAGAGTTAAAAAGCTTTCACCATCCTACGGAAAGACCTTTGAAACAAGAAAAAGAATCCACCCAAGATCTTCAAAGACAAGATACTCAGAAAATGTTCATCCTTCTTCCTCAACAATAAAGGCTCAAGGCCACACTTGGATTGACACAGATACAAACCCTGAAAGTACGCAATCGTTATTTTTGAGGATTACAGTGCTTCTCTACTCTCTTGTCACGATATATAAAGACTCGTGATTTAGCTTCTTCAAAATATCCATAACGTGGACAAAGTCTTGAAACTTTGATTCTTTATCGCTCCTAAGCACAACGGTATCTTGTTTTGAGAGCTTTGAAAGGCGTGATCTCAAGGTATCCAGGTTCATGCGATCTTTATCTAGATAGATCTCACCTTTTTTCGTCACGTAGATCGTCACCTCTTTATTGTTCGACTTCTTATCCGCTGCTTTGGCCTCAGGCAAGTCAACTGGGATGATACCCTGACGAATAAATGTAGCTGTCGTCAAGACCATCACCAGCAGTACCAGCATAATATCAATAAACGGGATAACATTCATTGATGCCATTGGCTTGCGTTTCATCGACATAACCCCTAGCCTTGTGCCGTATGTTTATGTTCAATGTCCCAGTAGGCCAAGATACGTTCCATCTTACGCAATAAAACATTATAAAAGATACCAGAGGGAATAGCGACCACAAGCCCCATTGCTGTTGCCTTCAGCGCCAGAGCCAGACCACCCATGATCTGCTTCGTATCTACTGCTCCCGTCTCTCCAAGACTGTAAAATGTCAACATAATCCCCAATACTGTCCCCAATAATCCGATATAAGGTGCGTTGACGGTGATAGTCGCAATCGTTGATACATTATTAGCCAATTCAAGTTCCAGTTTATCGCGATTTTCATGTCTTGTTACATCGACTGTCTTGTAATACATCACGCGTTCAATAAAGAGCCAAAGAGCGATTACACTCATAATCACCAAGGTACCGATCACTCCGTAATCGACACCCGACTCTGCCATTTTTATCCACTCACTTGATACCATTTACATTCCTCTTGTTTAAATCCAGGGTTATTTTTGTTCCCTGATCTTTTTTTGAATCAATATAGATCTTAATCTTATATGTGTCGCAATACTCTTTGACCAGTCCAAGGCCAAGACCTTGACCGCTGTTATTCTCATCTTCTTGATAATAGTGTTCAAATGCGTTCAAGAGAAACTCTTCTTCCATCCCCTGACCTTCATCTTCCACACTCAGTTGAAACTCTTTTAGCTCGATGTTCACTACAGCGTCAGGTCTTGAATATTTCACAGCATTTTGTACCAGGTTATCTAGAACCTTTATGAAACCAATTGTATCAATTTTTACACTAGAACTTTCTAAATCATAGTTAAACCTCACTTGAGGAAACAACTCCTGATAAGACTCACTCTTCTGCAAGATCAGTTCTTTAAGATCACAGACCTCTAGTTCGACCTTATGTATCTGCTTCTTGATGGTATAGTCTAATTCGGTGTATAAAGATTGTAAGACTGCCGAGGACTGTTCTATGCGTCTTAAACGCTTTATATTCTTCACATTGGTTTCATTTTTAAGCAGCATCTGTGTGTTTGCCAAGATCGTTGCCACCGGAAGGTTGAGCTCATGCAGAGTCTGACGACTTAGAAGCTCAAGTTCCTTAGACCGCTGTCTTAGTGGTTCAACTAAAAAACGTACATAGCCCGTCCCTACAATAAAACTGGCTGTAAACGCGATGAGTATCAGACCCAATAGACTCAAATCTTCCTTGATAAGGTAGCCAAAGAGTGCCGAACTGATCACAACAGAGATAAAAATAAGCAAAAGGACCTGTTTTTGATTAGGACTCATATTTATATCCAACACCCCGTACATTGACTAGGCGTTCACTCCCCAAGATCTTTTTCAAGCGGTTGATATATACGCGAACAGCCCCCTCACTTCCCTCCTGCGAATGTGCCCACAAGCTGTCCATGATCATCTCTTTACTCACTACTGAATCTTTGTTCTTGAAAAAAAGTGCCAGTAACTCAAACTCGCGGAGGGATACGGCCAGTTCAACATTATCTTTATACAGACGTTTCTGCTCAATATCAATACAGATATCATCGATACACTGTATATTATTGCCCCTGATGCGCTTCATCAAAGACAAGATACGAAGATGCAACTCTTCAAGATCCACCGGTTTTTTAAGGTAATCATCGCACCCTTTCAAGAAGCCCTCTTTCATCACCTCTTTATCTTGATAAGAGGTCAGGAAAATGGCCGGTGTCTCATCACCGCTTTGGCGTAATGAATCCAAAAAGTCCAGACCACTCATAATCGGAAGATTAATATCAAGCAGATATAGGTCGAATTTTGTTTCGTAGGTATGTTCCAACGCTTGGTTAGGATTGTGTGCACAAACGACCTCGAAGCCTTCCTCATCCAAGAAGTCTTCAAGGCTTTCGGCAAAAAGAGGGTCGTCTTCGAGCAGAAGGATCTTAGTCGACATCCTCTATTGACCATCCTATTGTTTCACCTGCATACATCGGTACGACACCTTTGTATGATTCAGGTACTTTAAATTCCTGCTTAACCAGAGTCACCTCTTTGAATTCAGGACAGATACCATAAATGCTCTGAGCATTGTCAGAGACAAAGGATTGAAGATTTTCAAGTTTTCCATTATTATCAAACACCTCACATAAAAGCTGTAATGCGATAGGTGCTGTGAAAACACCGGCAGCACAGCCACATGACTCTTTTTTATCTTTAGGGTGTGGGGCCGAGTCCGAACCGAACATCACTTTTGGATGGGCATTGAGTGCAAGTTCTAAGAGTGCAGCTCTGTCTTCTGGACGTTTTGCTATCGGCTTACAGAACAGGTGCGGTTTCAACATACCGCCAGCCACATCATCAAGGCTGATGATAAGATGATGTACCGTGATCGTCGCATACAGGTTTGGATGCTTGTCCAGCATATCTGCAGCAGCCTTGGTTGTGATGTGCTCCATAATGATCTTAAGATCAGGAAAGTTTGTAGCCAGTTCATCATATATGTTCATAAACTCAGCTTCTCTGTCCATGACAAAACCATCTGTCTCACCGTGTACACACAAAGGAATATCAAGTGCAGCCATCGCTTCAAGTGTAGGACGCATCTCTTCAATATCAAAGTTCTTCACTCCGCCTTCCGAGTTTGTGGTGATTCCAGCAGGATAGAGCTTGATCGCCGTCAACTCTTCAGCAACCTCTTCCAGGAATGCTCTATCGTAGTTTTGATAAAAGAGCGTCATATATGGTTCAAAACCACCATTGTCACTGAATTCTCCAATATCATCGAACTCATCTTCATCTGCAGCCTCCATGCCGACAGCGTGCAATATGCGTTCTTTATAAGCACGCAGCTCTTCCAAAGAACGTACCGGTGGGACAAGGTTTGGCATAATAAGTGCACCTGAAAAACTATATGCAGACAGTATCCCAATGTTTTCAAGCATCAGCCCGTCACGAAGATGAAGGTGCATATCCAGTGGCATCAAAAGTGTGTGTTGTTTCAAAATTCTTCCTTTGTATATAAAGCTTAAAGAGCTTCTTTTGCTGATTCGATCAAGGCATTGAGGTGTGTCTCATAAAGCTTCGCGTCCTCGATACTTTCAGACTCAAAACGCGTTACCAATACAGGCGTCGTATTACTCGCGCGTACCAGCCCCCAACCATTCTCAAATATCACACGGACACCGTCTACATCGATGATCTCCTTCACCTTTGGGAAATCCGAAGGAGGTGTCTGAAGTTTGATTTTTAAAACATCCATGATCTTGAACTTTTCAAATTCGGTTGTCTTTATCTTAATCTCTTCTGTTGAGAAGACGGCTGGAAGTGCATCGACTTCCGCATCTATATCCATGCCTCTGTTTATCAATTCAAGAATTCTGAAAGTCGTATAGATCGCATCATCGTATCCAAAATACCTATCATTGAAAAAAATATGTCCACTTACCTCAGCAGCAAGATCTGCATTGGTCTCTTTGATCTTGACCTTGAGGTTTGAGTGGCCAGTCTTGTACATGATCGCCTTACCACCAC
>JBFEXN010000018.1:0-15849 GCA_041562655.1 Sulfurimonadaceae bacterium | reverse complement strand
TTGGTATCGAGCGTATCTTCCCTATCTATTCAGATAGCATCAACGAGATCAAAGTTATTCGTCGCGGTCGTGTTCGTCGTGCGAAACTTTACTATCTTCGTGACCTTACAGGTAAAAAAGCACGTATCAAAGAGATCCGTCGCTAGTCTACCCCATAGAAGCCTTCTTGGCCTCTATACCCCTTTTTTACTTTCTATTTTTAAAACACAATAACTCTTTCTACACACTGATATAAGTTTCGCTCTCTGCAACGATATTGAATTCACGAGCCTTCGGATCAGCACTTAAGACTCTTGGAACATGCGACACAGGTATGGTTAAAATTCAATCACACTTGTAGGGATTATAAGAGCAGGTTGCGATATACTTTTTCCAGTTACTATTTGCTGTCTATGAGGAGAGACTTCTCCGGTTACATGATGATGGCCAAGCGACAGAGAGGAAGAGAATGCAAAACTTAGTTCATATTTACGAACAGAACAGTCCATTAATCGAAAAGTTTATTATCTCAACGCTTCACAGACTCGAATTCGAAGAGGTCTCAGCAGAGACATACGATAAGCTGCATGAGACCTTGCCAAGTCTCGAGTTGATGTACGCCTGTGATAAAGAGCTGATACAGACATCCGCGAACGTCAGCAATGGTTTGCAAGAGATTGAACATGTTGGTAAAGATCGCAGCTATCTTCTGGAGTCATGTGTGTTTCAAACACGTTTTTGTATCAGCGAACCTTACATATCTGGTGCTTCGGGGAACCTCTGTATCACTGTGATATACAAGGGTGACAGTCACTACATATTTTTGGATTTTAGATTGCGCACTTTACTTGAACGTTTTCACATGATAGAGGCCAATACCACGTTTCGCCAACTCAGCCGTTTATCCTATTCATTGATCGGGGGAGGGCTGCTGATGTTTGGGCTCTTTGTCGTTTTGTACGGACTTGGTTCATTCGGATTTTATCTATTCTCCGATGAGAAGATGAGTCTGGAGGTCGTGTTTAAGCCTGTCATTGCTTTGACGCTCGGTTTGGCCGTTTTTGACCTTGGCAAGACGATATACGAACAAGAAGTGCTTCCTAAGACACAAAATATCTCAGAATCCTTTAATCCCAAGAGCCTTGTCACTTTTATATCTTCCATTGTGATCGCCTTGTTGATAGAGGCCCTGCTTATAGTCTTTAAGATAGCTATCAACGATTATCATGATCTGCCTTACGTAGCAGTTTTGATTGTTGCCATTGCGCTCTTGCTCTATGTGTTCGGACGTTTTATCCCCGTCAGGAAGGAAAAGTCCAACACATAGAAGGGCATACCCTGTGCTTCTTTGCGCTTAAAGGACTAATAAAAATCAAATATAATTATAGATACAATAAGCGAACTAATTCTATTTAGTTAATCTTTCAAAAATGAAATGTTTATTAAATAGTTATTGTGTTTATGATTAGGAAAATATTATGTTAGTTGATAGTTATGGCCGAACGGTTGATTATTTACGTGTTTCTGTAACGGAAAGATGTAATTTTAGATGTCAGTACTGTATGCCAGAAAAGCCATTTTCTTGGGTCCCAAAAGAGAACCTGTTGAAATTTGAAGAGCTCTTTTTATTTATGAAGGTTGCCATTGATGAAGGGATCAAAAAGATCCGTATCACAGGAGGCGAACCACTTTTACGTGAAGATCTGGACAAGTTTATCAAGATGATCTATGATTATTGTCCAGAGATAGACCTTGCTATGACCACCAATGCATATTTGTTGGAAGGCTCGGCACAGAAGTTAAAAGATGCTGGATTGAAACGTATCAACATCTCTATTGATAGTCTTGTGCCTGATGTAGCTGAGAAGATCGCTAAAAAAGATGTCTTGGCAAAGGTACTCGCCGGTCTTGAAGAAGCGTTGAGAGTCGGTCTGAAGGTCAAGGTAAACATGGTCCCTATGATCGGGATGAACGAGAACGAGGTTCTTGATGTGATGGAATTCTGTAAAGCAAGGGACATCACTGTACGTTATATCGAGTACATGGAAAACGTTCATGCCGAGGTCGATATCAAAGGGATGAAAAGTGATCAGCTCTTAGGTCTCATTGCACAGAAATACGGTTTTAAAGATGAGGGTTTTGATGCGACTTCCCCTTCCCACTATTATCGGTGCGATGACGGATACCGTTTTGGGATTATTGAGCCTTACAAAGATGACTTTTGTACAAAATGTAACCGAATCCGTCTCACAGCAGAGGGTCACTTGATCCCATGTCTGTATTTCGATGAAGCGATGAGTATTCATGACGCAGTAAAGCGTGGAGATATCAAGGAAGCGGCTCTTGTACTCAAAGAGGTTATTAGAACCAAACCGGAAAAAAATCGCTGGAGTGAGGAGGACGGGGAGTCTTCAACACGAGCCTTTTATGAGACGGGCGGATAATGATCTATTTAGTCGAGCACTTTTATTCTATCCAAGGTGAGGGTAAATACCTTGGTACACCATCACTGTTCTTTCGTTTTGGCGGGTGTAACATGAAGTGTGAAGGCTTCGGGTGTACAGAGACTTCAGCGGACGGTGTGGAAGTCCTTGGTTGCGACACCGTTTATGCTGTGGATAAAAAGCACTTTGGTTCAACCTGGCAAGAGATAGATTCACTGGATGAACTGGTCCGCGTATATAACTCTTATACACTTCCTATCAAGGCGGATATTGTCTTAACGGGAGGGGAGCCTCTTATCTATGCAAATGATGAGCTTTTTGTCTCCTTTATCGAGTTTCTGCAAGGCAAGGGACATCGTGTGACCTTTGAGACCAATGGTGCGATCAATGTGGATTTTGAGAAGTACCGTGTGTATCAGCGCTGTACTTTTGCCTTGTCAGTAAAACTAAGCAACAGTGCAGAGGCTGAGAGCAAACGTATCAATCCCAATGCGATACAAAACATCGCGACTTACTCCCAAGACGCTTTTTTCAAGTTCACCGTAGATAGGGAGTCGTTGGAGAAGGGTGTAGATACGGAGATACACGAGATCACTAAATTTGCCCCCTCTATCTCAGTGTATTGTATGCCAAAGGGCGGAAGTAAATCTGAATTGGAATATCACAGTGAAGCGGTCATCGATTACTGTAAGAGCAAAGGGTATGTTTACAGTGATAGACTGCATATACGCCTTTGGGACCAGAACAAAGGTGTATAGATGTTGATCCGTAAACTTTTTAAATTTGAGAATGCTCATGTTGTACGGGGATGTTCAACTGAACGTTGCCGGGCTTCCATACATGGGCACTCGTATGAGATCGAGGTCTTGTTTGAGTCCAATTTCTTGGATCATGGTCAGATGGTGTTTGATTTTGGTCTGATGAAACAATCTATCAAAGACCTTATCGACTCATTCGACCATGCTATCACACTATGGGATGGAGACGATCAAGAGTATATCGCTGATATGAAAAAGCACTCTTCACGATGGGTGCAGCTTCCTGTATCCCCATCAGCGGAACAGTTCTCTCGCGTCATTTTTATTATGATAGATAAGATGTTGATGTGCACAAAGATGATCAACGGGGAGAAAGAAGTCAGGCTCAACTCCGTGATCGTACATGAGACGAAGACAGGGTATGCCCAGGGCTTTGAGGATGATGCCTATAATGATAATATGGGCCGAATCAAAGCTGAAGAGATCATCTTTTCAGATGCTATCAAAGCAGATTGGCATGACGATGCACTGTGGGAAAAAGTCCTTCAAGGCGAGATGTTCATCAACCCAGATACGGTCTAGCCTTAAGTCCGTCTAGCCCTTCGTGATAATCTCACTTCTTTCTTGGGTACACAATTGCCAGCGTGTCGGTATCAGCAGGATTGGATCACCGTTTTTAAGCTGGGAAACCTTGTCATCGGTGATCATAAATGCATTTGACTGTGCCAGGGGTGATATCATTCCTGGACTTCTCTTTTCAACAGGGGCGAAAAACTCTCCATCATAATATCCAGGTATAACGGTGAACTTACCTGGCCGTTGGGAAAAATCATCTTTCATCTTTGCTTTAAAACTTCCTATATGAGGACGTCTGGCATTATGTAGTTTCAGGATAATACTTTGTGCAAATATCTCAAAGTTTACGGCCGCTGCAAGTGGATTTCCGGGAAGGTTGAGCACATAGGTCCTTCCAATCCGACCAAAGGTCGTTGGCTTGCCTGGCTTGATATCTATCTTCGAAAAATAGGACTGATACTCAAAAGAGGCGAAAGCTTCCTTCGTAAAGTCGGCATCGCCGACGCTCACACCCCCGGAAGTAATGATCAGGTCAGAGTCTTCCAGGGCAGAGGAGATATGGGCCTTTATATCTTCGAGGGTGTCCTCAGCTGTCCCGATAAAGATGACCTCACATCCAAGCTCTTTTGCTCTGGCGAGGAAAGTAGGTGTGTTCGTGTTGTAGATCTGATGATCTTCTACTTTTTCAAAGTGCATCTTAAGCTCCTTGCCCGAGGCAAAGACGGCTACACGAGGACGTTTGGTCACATAGACATGAGAGATCCCTTGAGACGCCAACATGGTGATATGGTGGGCATGAAGTCTATGACCGGCTTCAAGGAGCAGATCGCCGGCGCTGATGTCCTCTCCTGCATAACGGATATGCTGGGCTTCTTTGATGCTGTTGGGAAGCGAAATGACACTATTGGAGACCTGAATGATATCTTCAATGGGTACGATGGCATCAGAACCTAAAGGAAGTCGGGCTCCCGTCATGATCTTTAAGGCACTCCCGTCTGAAACAGTCAAATCGGAGTTGTCACCGGCAAAGATGGTCTCACCGACGATGACCTCTTTTCCAGCGTCCGCATGCTTGATCGCATAACCATCCATGGCAGAGTTGTTAAAAGCGGGAAGATTATGAACGGCGATAACATCATTGGAAAGAATACGTCCTAAAGATGCTTCAAGTGAGACGATTTCAGAGTGAAGGGGTTCGACCCATTCGTCGATCTGCTTGAGTGCGTCTTCTATTAGTATTGCCATGTCCTGTGCCTTTGTAAAATATCTCTTAATTATAGGTAAGTTAGGGTAAAATCTAACTTTTAGGATGGTTTTTATGAATGAAATGTACGAGATGAGTCAAAGTATCCATATCTACTCAGTTGTCGCATTGATCGTGATCTTATTGTTTATGATGGCGATGCACAAGGTTAAGGGAGATTTTGGAAAATTTGTAAGAAATATCAAGATACTGATGGTCTTTCATCTAAGTCTGCTTGGATTTGTCGTCCTTACCGGTACTGTTATGATGGCGGCAAAGCATCTGAGTATGACACCGGCAAACCTGTTGATGATAGTCTCCGTGTTTATCGTCTTGACCTTGCAAATAAAACGCACCAGAGCCTTGTCAAGGGTAATAAAATATAAACTTATGGAAGAAGATGCTTATAAAAAACTCGGGTTTAAATACCAGAGCATCGAGCTCTTCTTGCTCATGGGAGTAGGTGCGTTTTCGGGGATGGCAAGTGCAGTTTCTTTTTAATGACGATGCGGGCAAACAGAGCTTAAAACTAAAGGGCGAAGAGTACAAGTACCTTTTTAAGGTACGACGTCACAGTACAGACGATTTGCTCTGTTTCAGATCACGCAAAAAGAGTGAGGAGCTACACACGTATAGGGTTGTCTCCCTGGATGGAAGGTCTGCTCTTTTGGAGCATACCAATAGTGAGATCAAAGAGATCAAAGCACAGAAGGATCTTCACATAGCCTGGTGCGTGGTTGACCCTAAGTCGGTTGAGAAAGTCCTTCCAAGTCTTAATGAGATAGGTGTAAGCAGGATAAGTTTTATCTATTGTGACAGAAGCCAAAAGAACTTCAAGACAGACCTGCAGAGATACGAACGCATTCTAGAAACATCTTCTCAGCAGTGCGGACGCAGTCGGCCGATAGTATTTGAGGTCTATAAAAGTCTGGACTCTTTTTTAGAGACTCATCCGGAGACGGTTATATTGGACTTTTGCGATACCGTACTCTCATGTGATGATGAGGTCAAAACTGTGCTGATCGGATGTGAGGGCGGTTTTAGTGAAGGGGAGCGTAAAAAAATGGATGGATTGAAAAGATTTCGTTTGGATACGCCTATGATACTGCGTTCGGAGTCGGCTGCCATGGCAATTGCATCCAAGGTCCTTTTGTAACGGTTGAAAATAAAAAATAGTTTAGCTATAATTCCGTCATTATAAATCCGCCCCCGTACGGATTTTAAAAAAATATACCGTGATCACGTACATAGCGTGACGCATTAAGGAATGACGGATGAAAAAAGATCTTCACCCAGACGTAGTTGATTGTAAAGTAACTTGTGCATGTGGAAACACATTTGACACTAAGAGTGTAAAAAATGAGATCCGTGTAGAGATCTGTAATGAATGTCACCCATTCTTCACAGGTTCTGAGCGTATGGTTGATACTGCTGGACGTATTGATAAATTCAAAAAACGTTACAACCTCGACTAGTCAAACTCTCGACAGCCATCGGCTGTCACAATGTTTTTCTCTTTTAACTAACAAAATCCTGAGACTTGAAAGAAGTCTAATATGCTAACTCTTGTTCCCACCCCTATTGGAAATATTGCTGATATCTCACTCAGAGCCATGGATGCGCTAAGTCAGGCTGACGTTTTACTGTGTGAAGACACCCGTGTGACAAAAAAACTTCTTCATATACTCCAGGAACGTTATAACATCGAGAGAAAAGAGCAGGAATTTATTTCCCTTCATTCCCACAATGAAGCTGTGTTTATTGACAGGCTCACCCCCTCCTTTTTTGAATCCAATGTTATTTATGTGTCTGATGCAGGTATGCCGGGTATTAGTGACCCTGGACAGCTGTTGGTAAATTACTGTCAGGAACAGGGAATCGAGTATGATGTCTTACCTGGGGCAAATGCACTTTTAACCGCTTTTGTAGCCAGTGGTTTTGTCAATACCCAGATGCTTTTTTTCGGATTTTTACCGCACAAGGGGAAAGAGAGATCACAGGCACTTCAGGGTGCTTTGTATAATGGCTTTACGACTATCCTTTATGAGGCACCGCACCGATTGGAAAAGCTTCTCAAAGAGTTGGCCGAAGAGACTCCTGAGCGCAGCATATTTTGTGCAAAAGAGTTAAGCAAAAAATATCAGAGCTATTTCCGCGGAAAAGCTAAAGATGTTCTAAAACGGATCAGCAAAGATGCCATCAAAGGCGAATGGGTCGTGGTCATTGAAGCAGGAGAGTCTCGGCAAAGTGCCTTGAGTGAAAAAGACGTGCTTGAACTTGACATCCCCAAAAAATCTGCAGCTAAATTGATCTCCAAGATAACCGGTGAAAATACTAAGGCCTGCTATCAACGTCTTCTTGATAGTTAAGGTCTCAAGTACCTTTATTCTTTTATTAATTGGGATAAAACTTTTCACTAGGTAACAAATCTTTTTAAATACGCTTCCCTTTTGTTCTCGTTTACCGTATTTTTACCATAATGTCATATACTTAAGAGATTTTTAGATAAACTCCATCCCATGATAATATATGGAAAACAACCGGTTTACTACCTAATTGAAAAACACCCGCAGAGTATCAAGACTCTCTTTGTCTCAAAGGAACTTGATAAGAAAGAGTATTCACGCCTTATGCGAATGGATTTTGAATTAAAGAGAATTCCGGCAAACGCAGCTCAGTCAATGAGTAAGACAGGAAACCATCAAGGTTTTTTGGCTGAGGTAGATGAACTTAGACTGTATGATCTAAAAGATCTTCATAAGGCTCAGTTTATCGTTGTCTTAGCAGGAATCACTGACATGGGAAACATGGGTGCGATTATTCGCTCTGCCTATGCCCTTGGTGTTGATGCTATCGTAGTGACAGGCATCAAACAGTTCGCTGCAGAAAATGTAGTGCGTAGCAGCGCTGGTGCGGCTTATGATATGCCTATCGTGCATGTTCATAATCTTTATGATGTCATGAATGAGCTCAAGCTAGACGGATTTACACTGTATGGCGCGGCAATGGATGGGACTGATATTCGCAAGGTCGAATGCAAGGGCAAACGAGCTCTGATCATGGGAAATGAAGCAGAAGGAATTCCTTCTCGCGCGGAGAAAAAACTTGATGTTAAGGTCTCAATCGAGATGGCCAACGAGTTTGATTCTTTAAACGTCAGTGTCGCGGGTGCAATTTTAATGGATAGAATGAGATAACAAAAGGAGGGTGTTGATTTATGGTGAGTATAGATAAACTTCGTGATATCGGGGCGAATAGAATTGTTGAACAGACGCATATTGCTAAAAGGTTTGTGGAAGACATTTTAAACGAAAACTTTGCTTCCATGAATAGAATACAATTTTCTGGATTTATGTCCATCTTGGAACGTGAATACAACCTTGATCTGCATGAGTTACGTGAAGTCTACAATGACAAGTTCAATAAAACTGACTCGACCAGAAATGAACCCTTTGTCGTGAGTGCACAAGAAGCCGGCAAAGACTCTTCGAATAAAAACATGTACATCGCCGGAGGACTGGTCGCGGCAGGCATTTTACTCGCGGTATTAAACTTCTCTAATGCATCGGATGAGCAAAAAGCACCTCTACAACAGATCGAAGATGTCAAAGAAGACCTTGTCGTTGAAGAAGAACTTGAAAGTATAATGATCGAAGAGGCGAAAGTCAATTTAAATCATTTGGGAAACACCACCGTTGAAGCAGTCAAACCAAAAGAAGAGGTCATTATAGAACCCGTACATCTTGGAAAGTTTTCGATTGTACCGCGTAGTGAACTTTGGGTCGGTATTATTGATCTTGAAACCTTTGCACGTACTCAAAAACTTGGCTCGGTTCCTTTTGAACTTGCTTCCGATAAAAACTGGCTTTTAGTCATGGGGCATGGATATGTCAATTTTGAAGTCAATGGCGAAGAGCAGAACTACAAGGATGAGAACAAGGTATGGTTTGCTTATGAGAATGGGACTTTGAACAAGCTGAGCCGTAGTGAGTTCAAAGAAAAGAACAGAGGTAAAGCTTGGTAAAACAACTTTGTCTGCTACTTCTACTTAGTTTTACAACGCTCTATGCTGCAGAGTTTAGCCTGGATCAAGAGATTGAGCAGGATGCTCAGCAGAAAGATCTTTTACAAGAGAAGATAAAGGATCTTATAGGAGATAAGGCCTACGCCCGTCACGTGAAGTTTATTAAGATCATTTTTGCCAACGAAGAAGATTTTTATACCAACAAACGCGTGGATGTGGCTAACGTTATTCAGACACTAAAAGACAATGGATTGCTAGATCTGTTCTTTAAAAAACCGCAAGAGATGCATCTGACATTTCATTCAAGCGGATATCCTCTTTTTTTCGTCAAGATCATGAGTGACACCTTACAGTCAATGGGTTACTATCGATTTATTACAGACCAGTCAAAACAGGACGAAAGCGGATTTTTCTGGACAATCCGTCTCATGGGTGAATACGCTATTGACCCCGTTCTGTTAAAAAATGCCCTCCAAAAACGTGGATGTGATATCGTTGATATAGACCGTCATAGTAAAATAGATTGGTCATATCATATTGACATGAAGAAAGCTTACTTGATGCTGGAAGAATTACTTCCATATACAGAACGAGAACTCAAAAAATCACTATATGAACACTGGCTTAATGTAAAATCTTCAAAATCACTCATACTATGGAGTTTAAAAGGAAATAATTGGTATCCTTACGTTTCAATTTACGACAAAGAACTTCGTCTATTAAAAGTATATAAACGTGATCGAAGAACGCAGAAGCTCAACCTAGAGCTTCCTCAAGATACCGTCTATGTAAAGATAGCCGATCTTTATAGTCTTAAAAATATCAAAGATGGATTACGCGTTCAGACCCAAGGGGTTAAGTGAGGATCCCTCTAAATTTTAGTTCAAGGTAGCATAGGGCTACGCTAAAAAGGCAAAAAAATGTTTGATGAGATACAGTTCGGACGTATCGATAGACTACCAAAATATGTGTTTGCAGAAGTAAATGAATTGAAAATGCAAGAGCGCCGCGCCGGTGCTGATGTTATTGATTTTTCTATGGGTAATCCTGACGGGGATACACCTGAACATATTAGAGCAAAGCTCGTCGAGTCTGCTCAAAAGACAAAGACGCATGGGTATGCAGCATCAAAGGGTATTCCAAAACTTCTTATCGCCATATCTGACTGGTACAAACGCCGTTTTGAGGTTGACTTAGACCCAATGACAGAGTGTGTTACTGTAATCGGTTCAAAAGAGGGTTATGCGCACTTGGCTTATGCGATCACAAATCCGGGTGATGTTGCCGTTGTTCCTGATCCAACTTATCCGATTCATGAGTACTCTTTTATTTTGGCAGGTGGTTCTGTCGTCAAGTTTGGTATACAGTATGATGAAGATTACAATTTGGATGAGGATCAGTTCTTTACGGATCTTGAGCGCGTTTTCAGAGAGACGTCGCCTCGACCTAAATATGTGCTGGTAAACTTTCCTCATAATCCGACTACCGTTACTGTTACTCAAGAGTTTTACGTCCGACTTGTCGCAATGGCAAAAAAAGAACGCTTTTATATCATCTCTGATATCGCTTATGGCGATATTACTTTTGATGGCTACAAAACGCCTTCAATCTTGTCCGTACCGGGCGCAAAAGATGTCGCTGTCGAGTCTTTTACGCTTTCAAAATCTTACAATATGGCAGGATGGCGTGTCGGTTTCTTTGTTGGGAACAAAAAATTGATAGGGGCGCTTCAGAAGATCAAGTCATGGCTTGATTATGGGATGTTCACACCGATACAAGTTGCAGCTACGGTGGCACTTAATGGCGATCAGACCTGTGTAAAAGAGATCACAGAAAAGTATGATCACAGACAAGAGGTCCTTCTTGATGCTTTCAACAAAGCGGGATGGCCTATGCGTAAAAACCAGGCATCTATGTTTGTCTGGGCAAAGATACCAGAATGTGCAGCTCATTTGGGTTCTTTAGAGTTCTCAAAACGCCTTCTTGTCGATGCTCAGGTAGCGGTTGCTCCGGGAATCGGTTTTGGTCCTGATGGTGAAGGGTATGTCCGTATCGCCTTGATTGAAAATGACAACCGCATTCGTCAAGCTGCAAGAAATATCAAAGAGTTCTTAAAGCAGTTCAATTGTGAGATACCAAAGGAAGATGATGCTTAAAGTCGGCGTTATCGGAGTCGGTACGGTAGGTACCTCAGTCGTTAATATCTTAAAGAACAATGCAGATATCATCACAGCACGCTCTGGTCAAGAGATCAGTGTCATCAGCGGTGTTGTCAACAATCTGGACAAGGACCGCGGAGTAGATATCAAACTTTCCACAGATCCGATGGATATCATCAATGATCCGGAGATCGATGTTGTCGTCGAACTTATGGGTGGTGTAGAAGGTCCCTTTGAAGTCGTCAAAGCCGCTCTTGCCAATGGCAAAGCAGTCGTAACGGCTAATAAAGCTTTACTGGCGTATCACCGCTATGAGCTTCAAGCACTTGCCGGTGATATCGCCTTTGAATATGAAGCCTCAGTTGCCGGAGGTATTCCTATCATTAACGCTCTTCGCGACGGACTTTCAGCGAATCATATCGAGTCTATCAAAGGTATTATGAACGGTACCTGTAACTACATGCTGACAAAGATGATGAACGAAGGTGTCGATTTCCAACCTATCTTGGATGAGGCTCAGGCGCTTGGTTATGCAGAAGCAGATCCTACCTTTGATATCGGAGGATTCGACGCGGCACATAAACTTCTGATCCTGGCTTCAATCGCCTATGGAATAGATGCAAAACCGGAAGATATCTTGATTGAGGGTATAGAGAATATCACTCAAGAGGATATCTCTTTTGCCAAAGAGTTCGGATATGCTATCAAACTCCTGACAATAGCTAAAAAGTCGGGTAACGAAGTCGAACTTCGTACACATGCAGCTCTGGTCAAGACAGATGAGATGATCGCCAAGATCGATGGTGTGATGAACGGGGTCTCTGTCATTGGCGATATGGTCGGTGAGACACTCTACTATGGACCGGGTGCCGGTGGGGATGCAACGGCCTCTGCCGTTGTTGCTAATATCATTGATATCGCCCGTTCGGGGAAACGCTCTCCGATGTTAGGCTTTAAAACACCTCTTGAGCAGGGACTCAAACTTAAGTCAAAAGATGAGATAGTCTCCAAATACTATTTGAGAATGGGCGTAGAGGACAAGCCAGGCGTTTTATCTGCTGTGACGAAGATGTTCGCTGATCGTGATATCTCTATAGAGACTCTACTTCAACGTCCATGTGATAATGGTAATGCGAACCTTCTTTTCGCAACGCATGAGGCAGTTGAAAAGAATATCCAAAGTATCATCCAAGACCTTGATGCTTCACCTTTTGTCAAGTCTACTCCAACAATGATCCGTATCGAAGCTTAGGCTTCGACTCTAGGCTATTTACTTAGTCTTATCTAGATAAAAATCACCCCGATTATTCCCCATCTTAGTTAGACTTTAAGCATTTAATATCTTAATCCATTTGTTCTCTTTTTAAGAGAGACAAAGCTACTATGTCGTAATTAATTTTATAAGGGTATTACTATACTCGTAAGGCATTTTCGTGGAACTTATTGATACGGTTTGTACATATTGTGGAGTAGGGTGTGACATTGTAGGGCATGTTGAGGATAACAAGATCCAGAAGATATCTGCAGCGAAAGATGGTTATGTCTCTCAGGGAAAACTGTGTATAAAAGGCAAGCTTGGTTTTGACTTCGTTGAGAGCCCGGATCGTATCAGAGCACCTCGAATACGTAAAAGTTTTGCCGAAAAAAACAGTCATATTACATCAGCATATGAAAGTAAGTTCAAAGACCTGGATGATGTCTGGTATGAGACCGATCTGGAAACGGCGACTTCTATCTCAGCAGCTAAGATGAGTGAGATAAAAGAGAAGTACGGGCGTCATAGCCTCTGTTCGATAGGTGGGGCACGTACCTCTTGTGAATCCGCATTCCTATTTCAAAAATACACACGTCATACATTGAACTCACCGCACGTTGACAACTGTGCCCGTGTATGTCACTCTCCGTCGCTCAAAGGTATGCGTACGACTATGGGTGAAGGCGCTGCGACCAATCCTTATGATGATATCTATCAGACAGAGTTTATGATAGTGATGGGTTCTAACACGACAGAAGCTCACCCGATTGTAGCTAACCGTATCGTAGAAGCGGCACAAAAGCATGATAATCTGGCAGTCATAGATGTACGCCGTATCAAGCTTGGAAAATTTGCGAAGTATCAGGCTGTTATCCCGCACGAGGCCAATCTTCTTATTCTGAATATGATGGCCTATGTCATTTTAACGGAAGAGCTTTATAATGAAGAGTTTGTCGCAAGCCGTACTAAGTTTTTTGAAGAGTACAGAGAAAAGATAATCAATGACCCCTATGCCAATCCAAAGTTTATGGAGACAGTGACAGGATATGAGGACCTTTCGAAACTTATCCCTAAAATCGCACGTGAATATGCACTTAAAAAATCGATGATATTCTGGGGACTTGGTATTACGGAACACCTTGACGGTTCAAAAGCGGTCATGGCGATCACACACTTGGCCTTTTTGACAGGCAATGTCGGTAAGACAGGCGCAGGGTTGATGCCGCTTCGTGGTCAGAACAACGTTCAAGGTGCTTGTGATATGGGAATGCTTCCGTATTATGACCCTGATTACCAGAAACCTAAAGAGGTCGGTCTGATGACACCGGAGCTCATCGATGAGATGATAGCGGGTAGGGTAAAATCACTGCATAATATGGGCGAGGATATCACACATATCCATCCTAACCTTAACAAGGTCAACAAAGGTGTTGAAAACCTCGAGTTTATTCTGGTCCAAGAGATCATTATGAACGACATAGCTTCCAAGGCCGATGTGGTTATCGGTGTACGTTCGGCTTATGAAAAGACAGGTGTCTATGTCAATGCGATGCGTCGTCTTCACCTTTCTCAGCCTTTGGTTAAGTCAGACCTTCCGGATGACTGGGAAGTGATCCAGATGATCAATAACAAACTGGGAGGAGACTATGAGTATAAAGAGTCTTCAGACGTTTGGAATGAGGTAAGAGAGACCGCTCACAGACGTTTTAGTGGTGCTTCATACCAGAGACTGGAACGTCATCGTAAGCGTGGCCTACAATGGCCCGTCTATATAGAAGACACACCAGTATTGCACTTGCTTGATTTTAGAACAGATGATGGCCTTGGACACTTTCATTACCATCAGTACGTTGAACGTGGACAGATCCAGCAGTTAAGAGATAAAGTGAGTACAAAAGGTTTCCATCTTACAACCGGTCGTGCTCTTCCACACTATAATAATGCAGCTCAGACAAAACAGAGTCCTAAACTCTTGAAGAAGCACGAAGAAGATATCTTATTAGTCAGTCTTGAAGATGAGGCGGCTTTTCCTAAGGGCAAAGTCATCCTAAAAACTGAACATGGCGAAACAGCTGCTTTGAATGTCAAGTTTACAGATGCTATTAAACCGGGCACACTTTTTACGACCTTCCACCATAATAACTCAAAGATCAATTATATTTTTGGGGATAGACGTGATGACCTTATTCTTACGGCTGCATTTAAGTCTATTGAAGTTGAGGTCGTTTCAGCCTAAAAGGATCGCTCATGAGCCGGGAACTTGGTAACATCGCTGAAGATCTGGCGGCTACCTACATCCAAGGCCTTGGCTTTATGATCATTGAGAGGAATTTTACGCTTCGAGGTGGTGAGATAGATATCATAGCCATCAAAGACAATATTCTGCATTTTATAGAAGTCAAATCAGGTTCCTCTTATGACCCGATTTATAATATAACCCCGAAAAAACTCCAACACGTCATCAATACTGCTCACCGGTTTATGCAGATGAAAGACTTAGACCTTGTATTTCAGATCGATGCTATCTCAGTTCAAAAAAACCAGTGTGAACTTATAGAAAATATCACGGTATAAGGGCTTTGATTAAATAAGACAAAAATACTCTTTAATTAAAAAATAACTAAGAGCTTTTAAAGAATTTGAAGGTATAATACTTCTAATATAAATTGAAAACAAGGAACTAAAGATGGGAAAATACATCGAACTTACGGCTTCTAGCATTGATGAAACAATTAAAGAAGGTGTTGCACTAGTTGACTTTTGGGCACCATGGTGTGGACCATGTCGTATGATTGCTCCAGTTATTGAAGAACTAGCAGAAGACTATGATGGAAAAGCTAAGATCTGTAAAGTAAATACAGACGAAGAACAAGATATTGCTATCAAGTACGGTATCCGTTCAATCCCAACTATCATCCTTTTCAAAGACGGTGAAGTTGTTGAGCAAATGGTCGGTGCTGCTTCTAAACAAGCTTTCGAAGAAAAACTAAACGCTCTTTTAGCATAACCTATGGCACGACGCGGTAGCGGACTTTTTTCAGTCGGCACCCTTTTTGCCTCTTTTTTTGGTGCGGGCATGATCGCCATTGCCTTCGCCTACTTCAACTATAAATTCCAAGAATATAAATTTATCGATTTCGATCAATGGCTAGTCTATGAGAAGGGCCAGATATTTCATCCAAGTGAAGAACGTTATCTAGTCATATTTTACAGCTCTAAACAAGCGGGCACGATAGAAAACCTCAATAAACTCAGACCAAAATATAAGATACTGGCCATTGACTATTATCAACAAGATTTTCCCTCAAATGAGCATGCCGTTTATGTGCGTTCCGGAACCAATACAATACTTAATATTGTCCAGCGTTTTAATATATATAAAACCCCTTCAGTGTTTATTATTAAGAAAGT
>JBFEXN010000017.1:0-16551 GCA_041562655.1 Sulfurimonadaceae bacterium | reverse complement strand
TTGCGCTGTTCAAACATAAATGGCTTGGTTACAACAGAGATAGTCAAGGCACCTACCTCTTTAGCGATCTTTGCGATCACAGGAGCAGCACCTGTCCCTGTACCGCCACCAAGACCTGCTGCGACGAATACGATATCTGCGCCTTCAAGTGCATTGCGAATATCATCATAAGATTCAATAGCAGACTCTTTACCAACGTCTGGTTTCATACCGGCACCAAGACCTTTGGTGAGTTTTGCACCCAATTGTATCTTGGTACATGTCTGAGAATGGTCTAACATCTGTGCATCAGTATTGGCAACGATCATCTCAATACCGTCGATACCTTCACTGATCATATGGCCGATCATGTTTCCACCACCGCCACCGACACCGACAACAATAATCTTTGCTCCTGAAATCGTTGTCGTCTCTTCTACGCTAAATGCTTCCATTTTTCACTCTCCTTAAAATAGTTGTGTTGCCCATTGCCAAATCTTGCTGAAGAAGCTTGGTTCGTCTTTGTTTACTTGACCTGGTGTAAATGATGCTAGTTCATTTTTTACATCATTGGTGTTGTCCATAGGTATGATATCATCTTCACCGAGGTGAGGTGAGATATCCGCCATATTTGGTGCTGATCTGTCTTCCAAACTCTCATTACGGTGACGCATGTGTTTGTTGACATCGATCTCATACTGGGAAAAACCGCCAGCCGAGTATTTTAAAAGACCGATTGCACTTGAATAGGCAGGGTCTCTAAGCGTATCAAAAAGCCCCTCCATCTCATTTGGCTTAGCTAAACGCACCGGCATATTGTCAAAAATAGCGACAGCCAGTTCGCGGATGCCTTCCATTCTTGTGAAGCCACCGGTTAGGACGATACCTGCACCAAGCTGGTCTTTAAGACCGCTTTTTTCAATAGACTGTGCAATGATCATCAATGTCTCTTCAACTCTAGCATAGATGACATTGTAAACGACTTCCAAAGAGACTTCATGTGTTGTCTCCTCATCACCGATAACCGGCAGTTCGATCAGGTCATTGGAAGGAGTGTGTAGACTTCCGTATGTCATCTTGACGTTATCGGCAGTGTTCAGAGGTGTATGCAGTGCCATCGAAAGGTCGTTGGTAATATGATTGGAGCCTACGCCCAAAAAGTCATTGTATCGTACCGAGTTGCCTGAATGGATGACAAGGTTACAAGTCGACCCGCCCATATCAATAACGGCCGCACCAAGCTCTTTCTCATCTGAGTTAAGCGTTGCAATGGCAGAAGAGTAACCACTCAAGACAATGTTCTCAACTTCAACACCGGCTGCTTTGACTGCTTTGCGTAGATTGTTAAGGTTCGATTTTTGTGTTGTGATGATATGCGTCTCGACCTCTAGTCGTGCAGCATTCATTCCCAGTGGGTCCTCAATGAAGTCTTGATCATCCACTTTGAAGTTATAAGGAAGGGTGTGGAGTACCTCATACTCATTTGGGATATTAGCGTTGTACAAAGAGGTGTGCATCACACGGTTGATCTCTTTTAGACCGACTTCTTTATTAGGGATGTTGACAATGCCGCTGGAGTTTAAACTCTTAGTGTAGGCACCTGAGATAGATACAATCGCTTTTGTGAAGTTTGTACCTGCAACGCGTTTAGCATCGTTCAGAGCATTTTTGATGGACTTGGAAGCAAGCTCGATATTAGTGATACTGCCTTTCTTTAAGCCTTGTGCCTTACTTATACCGGCACCAAGTATCTGTATCTTGTTGTCTTCGTTGATATCAGCGATGATAGCACAGATCTTAGTCGAACCAATGTCAATGGCAAGTACTGTTCTATTCAAGGTTAGTTTCCTTTTAGATATGAAGTCACAGGGTGTTGTGCTCCAAGTTTTTTTAGTAATCCATCATTTAAGAGAGAAGTTTTAAGTCGTAACACATTTCTCTCTTGTGTGTTATTCTCTTTCTTAAGCAGTTTCTGTTCCAAAATATTAAAAAGGGCTATTTTCCCATCTTTTAATTTGATAAAACCACGTTTTTCCTGTTGGGAGAAAAGGGCCTCTAAAAACTCGGCAGCTTCGTACTCTGCAAGAGGTGCAAGTTTGTCAATACTTTCGCGTGTTAAAAATGGTGATGTCTTTCCGGTGAAAGTCGCAACAGAGTTTTTAGCCAGCTCTTCTAGTTGTGTGTTCGTTTGTTCTGTTATATAAGCCGCTTTCGCTTTTTCTGATGCTTCTTCAAAGCTTTGAGGTTCACTCCCCTTGCTCTGTACGAGTTTGAAGATAAGGAACTTCCCGTCGATGTATTGCGGTTTCATATACGGTTTTGATGGAGTAAGTTTAGAGATCTTATCTAAGGTCTCTGATCCAAATGGATTGCTGCTTTGTGTGATAGTAAAGGCTTGTCTCTTGGTTCCTGCATCAAGCTTCTCTTTTTTATAGTCGATGTAGGTACGCAGGGCCTCCTTGTTTGTCGCCTCTTTGTTTAACAGAGCAACAAGGTCTTTTTTCGCTTCAGCAAAGCTCTTTATCTCACCCTTGTCGGTTGTAAGCTCATGTTTACTTTTCTCATAGGCAGTTTTCAGCTCTTCATCACTGTATTCATTTGATACAGCTACTTGTTCTACAGTTTCGACGGTATAGCTTGGCTCGCGCATATAATCCATCTTATGTGCTTCCCAGTATTTTTTGATCTCATCCTCTTTCGCCTGAACAGAGATCATTGAACGATCAAGTATCTTATACGAGATCTTATCATTGATATACAGGGCAGTTGAAACAGCTTGGTCTTCAATCTCTTGTGCCTTTGGAGAGACAATTCCCATAAGTTTAGCCAGTAAAAGAGAACGTCTGACGTCACTCTCATATTGTGACATACTCAATTGGGCTTGTTTTAAGACCTTTTGGTAGGTCTCTTTGTCAAATTTTCCGTCTTGGAAGAAGGCATCAGTCTTTGAGATGTTCTCAGTCAACTCTTTATCTGAAACAGTAAGTTTGAACTCTTGCGCAAGGTTAAGTAGAAGAGACTCATTTATCAACTGTTGTAAAGCCTGTTGCTGAAGACCGAAGGCTTTTGCTTGTGACTCATCGAACTTGCCCTGGAACATTTGATTGTATTGGGCAAACAGTTGGCGGTATGTTGAGTTCATTTGACGAACACTTATCTCCACATTGCCAACTTCAGCGACAGTATCTGCACTGCGACCGGAAAAACTTCCACTTCCAATAGCGAACATCGGACCTGCTGCAATAAATGCACCGACACTAATCCATAGTGTAATATTCAAGTATTTACGATGTCTCTGCATCCATGTGATCATATAAAATTTCCTTAGAATAATAATGTAGTTATTTTAGTGAGTTGGGGATTAAACTTCTATAAATATGGCATATACAGGCAATAATTGCTTTATATGTAACATTAAAGGGCACTTGCACTATAATTTTGAAACGTTAGAGACTCTTTTAAAGGTAAAAAATGACAAATGAAGCCATATCCAAACGGGACCTGAATGTATTGTGGCATCCGTGTACACAGATGAAGGATCACGAGTTTTTGCCAATGATACCGATCAAGTCTGCAAAAGGCGTATGGTTGGAAGATTTTGATGGAAACCGCTACATCGATGCGATTAGTTCATGGTGGGTGAATCTATTTGGGCATGTCAATCCTTATATCAGCGAAAAAATAAAAGAGCAGCTTGACACCCTGGAGCATGTGATCTTAGCGGGTTTTACGCACGAACCTGTCGTCACACTATCTGAGCGCCTGATACAACTCACACCAAAGGGGCTTGACCGCTGTTTTTATGCGGACAATGGTTCATCGGCGGTGGAAGTCGCCTTAAAGATGAGTTATCACACACATAAGAACAGAGGTCAGGAAAAGCCGCTGTTTGTATCACTAACAAACAGTTACCATGGTGAGACACTCGGTGCGCTTTCTGTCGGCGATGTCGAACTTTATAAAGATACCTATGCGCCTTTGCTGATCGAGTGCGTGCAGACTCCGGTCCCTGTAGATGCGAGTGAGGAAGCAGCCAAGGAAGCTGCGCATGAGCTGGAGAAGCTGTTTGAACTACGCGCTCAGGAGATATCGGCCTTGATCTTGGAGCCTTTAGTGCAGGGAGCAGGGTATATGCATATGTATCATCCGCTTTATATAAGTCTGGCCAAGGCTTTGTGTGAGAAGTATAATGTACATATGATCGCGGATGAAGTGATGGTTGGATTTGGACGAACGGGCACACTTTTTGCCTGTGAACAGGCCGATGTGACACCAGACTTTATCGTCTTGTCCAAAGGACTTACCGGAGGGTACCTCCCCTTATCCGTCGTCCTTACGAGCGAAGATATCTATCAGGCATTTTATTGTGACTATAGACTCTATAAGGCTTTTTTACATTCACACTCCTATACCGGTAATGCTTTGGCCTGTGCTGCAGCCAATGCTACCTTGGATATCTTTGAAAATGACGATGTTATTGAGAACAATAAAAAGACAGCCGAAAGGATGCGTACCCTTCTTGAAAGGTTCAATGGACTTGAGAATGTCAAAGAAGTGCGTCAGACAGGGATGATAGCTGCTATCGAGTTAAAAGGCTATGCTCCGCAAGAACGCATTGGTCTAAAGGTGTATGAGTATGCTCTTAGTAAAGGCGTTCTACTTCGTCCTTTGGGACATATTGTCTACTTTATGCCTCCCTACGTCATTTCAGATGAAGAGATGGATCTCATGTTTAATACGGCGTATGAAGCGATCAAGGCTCTTTAGATGGAGAACATACAAGACACTCAGCAACTTGGTTCAGCGGCTGCGCTGCTGATCATGTTGGCTTATTTAGGGTGGCATCTGTTTATCAAGAAGGGATGATATCGAATAGTAAGAGAGTTAGAATTCCATACTCTGGTCTTTTGTGACTTCTGCAAGCATTAAGAGGCGGCAGCTTTTCTCCAAGATGGCAAGCTTTCGTGTCATCGTATGCAGATCTCTTGAATACGCATAGACCCCATATCCTTTGATGATGATGATATTGCACTCGTTTTTTATGAAATAACGAGGTATCTCAGAACTGGCTCTGTCATACCAGTCTTCAAAAGACTTGGGATCGTAGATATTAATCCCTTTGAACTCTTGATGTCCGAAATAGTCTTGAGGGGAGATGACCGTATGGTTGAAACTGTACGCTGTCGTATAAGGTGGAATAGAATAGCTTATGAACTTCGCATCAGAGATCTGCGCGTAGATCTGGGCATGAATAGGGGTGTCCATGCTAGCTTCTCTCCATCTATAGTCTTTGTTGTGTCCGAGTTCTAAGAGGTCCTTATCCCCCATATTACGGAAAATAGTCTCTTTTTTGTTGATGATAAAACGGTTGTTGTCAGTCTTAGCAGAGAGAGAACCGTGGTAACGACCAAAAAAATCATTTTCAAACATAGAATGAGAAAGTGTTGATAGTTCTGATTTTAGATGAGCGACCATAAAGACCCTTATGAAAAAGTGTGTGTCAGTATATCGTATTGAAAATAAAAACTATTGGATTTTGAGTAGATCGTACCGATTATTCGTACTATAAGAGCGATTTCGCTATTATTAAGAAAAAAATTCCGAAGAAGGTCTTGCATTTGCAAAATATACCCCACATTCCAGTCTTGTATCGAGAGGTCGAGAAGACGTTTAAAGATCTTCCTGACGGCATCGTCATCGATTGTACGATGGGGTATGCCGGACACAGTTCACTGATCCTTGAGACCAATAAAAATATCAGACTTATCGGTATTGACCAAGATCAGACTGCCATAGATTTTTCAACGCAAAGACTGGCGCCATTCAAAGACCGCGTGCAGATCAAAAAGGGGCGTTTTTCAGAAATGGCCGAAGAGATCTTTAGAGACAACCCTGCCGAGAGTATCAGTGGACTTCTCGCGGATATCGGTGTCTCTTCCCTTCAGCTTGACGAGAAAGAACGCGGCTTTGGGTTTGAGAGTGAGAGCCTGGACATGCGTATGGACCCGACGCGTGATTTTAGTGCGGCTGATGTGGTCAATACCTATGGACAGAGTGAACTAGAACGTATCTTTTTTGAGTATGGCGAGATTAGAAATGCAAAACGGATAGCGGCCGAGATCATCAAGGCCCGACCGTTACACTCTGCGAAAGAGCTTTCAGAACTAGTACGACCTTTTGCGCCGCGGGGTAAGAAAATACACCCTGCAACCCTTGTCTTTCAGGCCATCCGTATCGAAGTGAACAATGAACTTGGCGAACTGGTCGGGCTACTTGACAGTATAGAAAAGGCAGGGTTGACAAGGGCGAGGGTGGCGATCATATCGTTTCACTCTCTTGAGGACCGTATCGTAAAGCAACGTTTTAAGAGATGGACACGTTCGTGCATCTGCCCGAGTGAAGCGATGCGTTGTACTTGTGGAAACGATAATGCTTTGGGAAGGCTTATTACACGAAAGCCTTATGAGGCTGCACCAGATGAGGTCAAACAAAATGCGAGAAGCAGATCAGCAAAGATGAGGGTGTTTGAATTTGGACTATGACGATAAACATGAAATCTTAAGTGAGATAGACACCGTTATCGGTGTGCAAAAAGATCTTAGTGTCAACTATCTTTTCGCTGTTTTGCTGATGATATTATTGATCCTACTGCTTGCTTTTCCTAAGATATTTCTGCAAAGTAGTATTTACTACAAAAGCCGAGATATCTCTTCTTTGAACCGCGAGTATAAGAGTCTTAAAGAAGAGAATAAGATCATTACCCATGAGGTAGAGCAGAAGAAGTTCAAAAACCAAATCCTAGATACGATGTTTTAAGAAGTTGAGATGTTAAGAAAATTTATTGAGTTTGCCATTGATAAGCCCCTTTTAAATCATATCTTCCTTGCTTTTATCGTCTTACTTTCCATTTTTTCTTACTTGAACATTCCCAAAGAGATCTTTCCTGTCTTTCAGATGGACAAGGTAGTCGTTACAGGTGCTTATGCAGGCACAAGTGCGGACATAATGGACAAGATGGCAGTTAAAAACATCGAAGATGAACTAAAAAACATCAATGCTCTGGATAAACTGACAACACGCGTAAAAAACGGCAGTTTCAGTATCTTGGCAGATATCAAACCCGGTTCAGACAATGTCTCAGCATTAAATGATGTCAAGGATGTTGTCGCAAAGGTGAAGCGTGACCTGCCTGCAGACATGGATGAACCGATCGCTCGACTTTTTGAACATACTATTCCCTTGTGTCAAGTCTCGATCTCATCCCAGAAGAGTACAAAAGAGCTTCTTGTCATGGCAGAAAAGATTAAATCTGGTATCTCCATGTTTAAAGATCTCAACGAGGTGACGATCCGTGGTGATGCGGATGATGAACTTTTGGTCAAGATAAATCTCTCAAAGATAGAGGCTTATGGACTAAAAACGGATGATGTTATTCGTGCTCTTCAGTCGATAAGTTCCATTTTCCCTATCGGGACGATCAAAGAGAGGGGAAAACACCTTTATATCAGTACAAATAATGGTGAAAAAGAGCTGGACAGACTAAAGAACATGCTGTTGAGCATCGGTGCGAAAAAAGTCAGACTTACAGATGTCGCAGATGTTGACTTTACCATTTCAGAACAGAGCGAACTGACACATTTTAATGGTCTTCCGACGATATCTATCAATATCACCAAATCAAAATCTGGTAGTGCGATCGTATTGGTCAAGCAGATCAGAGAACTGTTGAAGACGTATGAAGCAGAGTATCCAGAGTTTAAGTTCAGTGTCTATTCGGATACCTCGGTGTGGATTAAAAACCGTCTTAACACCGTGTTCTCTAACATCTTGTTTGGTCTTTTTCTTGTCTTTCTGGCCATGATGTTGACGGTAAACAGGGGCATTGCCTTTGTCGTCGCATTAGGTATTCCGCTCTCTTTTATGATCGGATTGATCGTGACGGAGAAAATCGGCTACTCCTTGAACATGCTCTCGCTTCTTGGCGGCCTGATCGCTCTTGGTATGTTGGTTGATGAGGCCATCGTCGTGGCGGAGAATATCTACAGGCATCTGGAGATGGGCCGAAGCCGGCGTGAAGCTGTTGTCGAAGGGACAGTTGAAATGTTTCCGGCAGTACTCGCAGCGACGCTGACTACTGTTTTTGCCTTTGTGCCGCTTTTGATGATGACAGGAGAGATGGGGACTTTTATTCGTATCCTGCCGATCATGATCTCCGTATTATTACTCTCTTCACTGTTTGAAGCTTTCTATTTTCTGCCTTTACATGCAAAAGATTTCTTACGTGTACGCAGAGATGATCATGTCAGCCATGAAGTATGGGGCAAGTTTTACAGCGCTTACGAAAGGGCGCTGCACTTTTTGATCAAACAGAAGAAACGTTCTTTGATCATTATGGTCGGATCGATCATTGGATCGACTGTTTTGTTGGGAAGTATGACAAAGTTTCAGCTTTTTCCGACCTTTGATGTAACGCAGGTATTTGTATCTGGAAAACTTGAGATCAATCATGACCTTGAAAATTCGGAAAAGGTGATCTCAGAGATCGAAAAAGTGATCCTTGATTATCGACAAGAGGGGGAGATGATATCGGTGACATCCACCGTCGGGATACGTCTTGATGCCAAAAATCAGGCACAGACGGGGGAAAACCTTTTTCATATCTTTATTGACTTACACGAACGCGCACCTACAAACTTTTTTGAACGCTTCATCAATCCATATATCTCCATAGAGTACGATGCTGCACTATTGACACGTAAAAGAAGTGCTTTAGAGATAGCCGCAGATATCAAAGAGTTGATGAAGCCTTTTGAAGAGATGGAAGCCAACGGGGTGAAGGTCTTTGATGAGCTTCGTGTGACGACACCGAGTACGGGTGTTGTTAAAAATGATGTAGAAATAGCACTGTCAGGGAAATCTGATGAAGAGCTTCTCTCCGGTCTTCATCGTATCGAAGAAGAGATGCGACAACATGAGGGGATATACAATATTGCCAATGATGCGACCGAGGGTGAAAAAGAGCTAAAGCTTCGTATCAACACTTACGGTCAAAAACTTGGCTTTACAGAGGAAGTGTTGAACAGAGAACTGCGTGCGTATTACCTGCAAGGCGAGTACGGTAAGATGTTTAATGAAGCCGGCTTGGTACGCATCCGTGTCGAGAGCAGACACAAGGATAACTACAAGAACCTTTACCGTCTTGAATTGAATATCCCAGGTACCACCAAACGTGTACGCCTTAAAGAGATCGCTGACTTTGTCATACAGACGGCGTATGTGAGTATCGATAAGGAAGATGGTAAGCGTATACGAACAGTCTTTGCTTCATTGGACAAATCAAAGATGACAGCAGGTGAAGTGACGACGGCCCTGGCCCCGCTGATGCAAACGCTTAAAGATGAGGGATATGGCGTTGACGTAAAGGGTGAACAGCAAGAGAATGAAAAGACAATGCGTGAACTTTCTCAAGCTCTTGTTGTGGCACTTTTCCTCATCTTTATCACTCTTGTATGGCTTTTTGATTCGATGATTGACTCGTTAGTGGTGCTTTCAAATGTTGTCTTTCTTGTCTGGTTTGGTGTTTTAGCCGGACATATGATCATGGGGATGAACTTGACGATGCCGAGTATGATCGGTGCAGTCGGCCTTGCCGGCGTTGTCGTCAATGACGGACTTTTGATGGTACTGTTCATTCGAAAGGCTAAAAACACGCATGAGCTTGTCAGGTTTGCACGAACGCGTTTTAGACCTATTGTCCTTACCTCCATCACGACGGTTTTAGGCTTGTTGACCCTGATATTCTTTGCCTCAGGCCAAGCGATGATACTTCAACCGATGGCGATTTCCTTAGGGTTTGGTATTGCTTGGGCCACGGTGCTGAATCTTTTATATGTACCGCTACTCTACAGCGTTGTAAAGAGGGTTCCCAAGAAAGAAGAAAATGGCACCGATGTGGATATAGAAACTTAGTGCATTAAAGATAAGTTAAATAAAACGTTGCCATTTAAATAGGGCCTCAATTGCAAGAGAGATCAGTTACAATCAGCTAATTCTTTTAAGGTATTAATCATGTTTAAACCCATCAATGCCCTTGGTGGCCTTTTGGAGCCTTGCAGCAGAGATCCTTTGACAGGATTTTACAGAGACGGCTCATGTCAGTGTGGTAAAGACAACCCCGGTGTGCATGCTGTCTGTATTTATGCGACCGAGGAATTTTTGGACTACTCCAAACAGGTCGGCAATGACCTCTCGACCCCGATGCCCCAATATAACTTTCCCGGTGTAAAACCAGGACAAAGCTGGTGTCTGTCCGGTCCGCGTTTTGTGCAGGCGGTAAAAGACGGGATGGCTCCGCATATCTTTATCCATTCAACCCACATCGCGATGCTTCAGCTTATAGACTTGGAAACTTTAAAAAAGTATGCGCTCGACCTCTAAGTAAAATTCTTCATATTGCTATAATCCATTCTGTGAAATAATGATTTTTATCACTTCACAGGAGTCGGACATGAATCTTTTCTCACCTATCACTATCGGAAAACAAGCACTGAAAAACAGGATTATCATGGCACCTCTGACACGATGCCGGAGTGTAGAAGAAAATATCCCCAATGACCTTATGGCGACCTATTACGCGCAAAGAGCTTCGGCCGGGTTGATCATATCCGAAGCGACACAGATCTCGCCGATGGGAATCGGTTATCCTTGTACGCCCGGAATCTATACCGCTGAGCAGATTGAAGGCTGGAAAAAGATCACCAAAAACGTTCACGAAAAAGAGGGAAAGATCTTTTTACAGTTGTGGCATGTCGGAAGGATCTCACACTCATCCTTTCTCGGAGGTAATCTTCCCGTGTCTGCTTCTGCGCTAAGGCCCGCCGGTCAGGTCTATACCTTTGAGGGGATGAAAGACTATGAGACACCTCGTGCCCTAGAGGTTCAAGAGATAGGTGCCATCGTCAAAGAGTATGCTCAAGCTGCCAAAAATGCGATCAAGGCGGGGTTTGACGGGGTTGAAATACATTCTGCCAACGGTTATTTGCTTGATCAATTCTTGCGGGATGGAACCAACAGAAGAGAAGATGAATACGGTGGGAATATACAGAACAGAAGCCGTTTTCTTTTTGAAGTCATCAATGCAGTGACGTCAGAGGTCGGTGCAGACAAGACCGGTCTGCGACTCTCTCCAAGCGGTACCTTTAATGACATGACAGATTCCAATCCACAAGCACATTTTGGCTATGTATGTGACAAGCTGAATGACTTTGGCTTGGCCTATTTGCATATCGTCGATGCGCTTGAAGGAGATATTAGCCATGGAGCTAACGTTGTTAGGCTCAAGGTCATAAGGGATACGTATAAAGGTGTTCTCATAACCTGCGGCGGCTACGATAAAGAAAGAGGAAATGCTGTTATACAAGAGGGAGAAGCCGATGCGGTCGCTTTTGGAACACTTTTTATCTCCAACCCTGACCTGCCAGAACGCTTCAAGGCAGATGCTCCCCTTAACGAAGCCGATATGAACACCTTTTATACTCAGGATGAAAAAGGGTACACGGATTATCCTTTTTTATAAAGACGAGGCCCTAAAGCCCTTCTTTATCTATCTCGACCACGAGAAGATGGGCCTTCTCAACAGCTTCTATTTTTACGCTTTCATCTTCTACTTCAGCCGCATCACCAGTATCAAATGAAACACCGTTTATCTTCGCTTTTCCCTCCATGAGTTTGAGATAAAGTGCCCGTCCTTGACGAAGTTCATAGTCCAGTTCCTTCCCCTTGTCAATCTCAGAAGCATACATCGAAGCATCTTGATAGATATTGATATGCGCACCGCTTCCTTCGGGTCCGACAAGATGCAGCCATCTGTTATGGCGTTGTTCCTGAACAAAAGTCTTGGAGCCGTAGCGAGGCTTCAGCCCTTTGTGCGCAGGAAGTATCCATGTCTGAATAAGGTGCACCTCCTCATCTCCTCCGTTCATCTCAGAATGCGCTATTCCTGTACCCGCACTCATATACTGAATGCATCCGCGGCCAAGACTCTCTTTATGTCCCATGGAGTCTTGATGTGTCAATTTGCCTTTTAAGATGTAGGTGATGATCTCCATATCATGATGAGGATGCGTCCCAAACCCGCTATTTCCTTCTATAAGGTCATCATTCATGACACGCAAAGGACCGTATTGGATATTGTCCATATCTCTGTATTCTGCAAATGAAAAATGAAAACGGCTTTTTAACCATCCGTGATCCGCTTCGTAGAGTGATTCAAAGGGTATATGCCTAATCATCTCATCATCCTTCTCAACCCAAATCTGTATCTTTATAATATAATACTTCTGAGATTAACGAAATTAAAAAAAAGACTTAGTATGCAATTAGAAGAAGCAAAAGAATTTTTTGAAAATATTTATAAACAGAGTCAGGGAGATGAAAAGAAGATACCTTGGGCACAGATGCAGACCAATCCGTTTTTAGCCGAATACCTGGAATATAACCGGGGTGAAGGCAAGGCCATTGTCATCGGCTGCGGTTTGGGTGATGATGCCGTTGCCTTGGCAGAAGCAGGCTTTGAGGTCACCGCCATTGATGTCTCACCCACCGCAATACAGTGGTGCAAAGAACGCTTTGATTATACCGATGTGGATTTTAGAGTCCAGGACATCTTCGCACTTCCCTCAGAGATGCTGGAGCAGTACGATTTTGTTTTTGAATCACGCACCATTCAATCCCTTCATCTGGAATTCAGAGACAAGATCATCGGGGCTATTGCTTCTTTGATGGCCCCGAATGCCAAACTGTTGGCTATTGCCAACGGCAAAAAGGAAGAGGAAAAACATGACGGGCCGCCGTGGCCTTTAGAATATAATGAACTGCGTCTTTTTCAAAACTACGGATGTGAAGAGTTGGAGTTCAGTATCTTCGCAGAAGAGAGTGAACTTTCAAGTTTAAAGTTTCGTGCTCTGTTTAAAAAATGTTAAAATTAGAAATCAATAATTAGAAGGAAACACCATGTCATACGCACTAGTCCATAATGAACCAGAATGTAAATATGAGTACCATATTGACGGACACATCGCTTATATCACTTATGAGGACAAAGACGGCAATATGCATCTGACCCATACTATCGTTCCCGATGAGCTTGCCGGAAAAGGTCTTGCCAGAACACTTCTGGAAGATGTTCTTGAGCAACTTAAAAAAGAGAATAAAAAAGCGGTTGCCCAATGCTCATACATCGTCAAATACCAGGAAAAGCACCCTGAGAAAAGCGATGTCTTCGCTTAAGTACTTTCCATATCGGAAAGATCGCAGCTCACAAGAGACTTTATGAGCTGCAAAATCATCTTAAAGTCAACATTGACCTGTCCCGAATGCGGACATCAAGCGTTAGAAGATATGCCGACAGATGCCTGCCAATGGTTTTATGAATGTAAGGCATGTCACACTATACTCAAACCCAAAAAAGGTGACTGCTGTGTCTTCTGCTCCTACGCCGATGTCCCTTGTCCACCTGTTCAGCAAGGAGTATCTGCATGTTGTATTCCAATGAAAGAAAAGTGAGGGTGTTTAAAGCGGGTATAATGTCGGTGATTTAGCGTATAACAAAATAATCAAGAACTTGGAGCACAATGTTAGATTCATATGAAGCACTGATACCGGAGTATATCTCCAAAGAGGACTTTTTTAGATTTGGTCTGGAAAAGACTATCTATATCCCGGACTCAAAAGTCAAAGAAGAGTGGAAAAGCCTGACAGAGAAGATCCGTTCAAACAAACCCGTGTATATGCGTGGCTTAAAAGAGGCTGGTACGAACCAACTGTTCTATGAGTTTTATGCCAAGGTCTTTAATAATGAGCAGGTCAAAAAGGACCCGTCAAATACACAAAACCCTGCAAAGATCATTGAAGATCTGACCGGTTTGAAAAAGTCAAAAGATCTTCGTAATTATCAACTGGCTTCTATATTTGGAAAGGGCAGAAACATTTTGGCCTTTACCGCACCATGGAATATTGTCTATATCCCTAATATGCTAGACCCATTGTTAGGAGCTGAGGCAAGAGGTGATCTCGCGGCAGAGTACCAGGTTCTGTTCCAAGAACACAGTTATAAGAAGTTTAAACCCTATATTGATGAGTTTAACGAGATGCTCACAAATGGACATTTTTTGCGAACGATAGATGAACATATGAAAAAGCTCTATGATAATTCTATGCACAAAAAAGAAGCCCTCGACAAGTTTGAGACGATTATGAGAGAAGAACTCTCTCCTATTGAAGTATAGAACTACTTCAGCGAGAACTTGTATAGAAACTGAAGAAAGACCTTTGAGGCATTGTTGTTTGCGATGTCATTTTTGGTAATGAAATCTCCGGCATCAAGATAGCTTCCGATAGCCAGCAGGTTGAGGTCTTTTGTCATCTGATATTTGAGTGTCAGGTCATATTCGTCCCCAATGTCCGTATAGGCATTTCCCGGCTTGTTCGTATATTTGAAAAAATACCATTTGTCACTTGCCTCTGCCAGTTTAAAGTGGTGATAGGCAGTCTCGATGAAAAACTTCTTTGTCGGTTTAAAAGAAAAACTGGCTTGGTGGTCTTGCATATTTGCCCAGAACATGATGTCCATTCGCCCATAGTGCAGACCGTCATTCGCCCCAAATGGGGTAGAAAAGGTCTGCTTCTTGGTGTCCTTGGGATCTTTGTCACCCGAGGCATAGACAGAACCCAGGGTCAAGGTCGGCTTGTAGCTGGTGTCAAACTGATAACCGATTTTGACAGCATAGGCGTAAGCATCGATGTCTAAGTCACCATAACTCCCAAATGCCTTGATACCCGTTATATCATAGATCAGGCCGGGGTCATTATCATATAGGCGTAGCCCGTAATAATAGGCATTTTCATTGGGGACTTCATCATGATAGAGTGTATTTCGCCAGGCGATGAAAGGCTCGACTCTCATACCACTTGTCTCGTAGTGTCCATAGCCTCCTACCCCTTGGTATCGGTGTTTGTTGACGATGCTGAAATCATTGGGCTCTTTTGTCCTGGTCTGTCCATACCAAAGGTCGAGGAAGTTTTTCTCTTTTTTATAGGAAAGGTGGGCTGCATCCCAAAGCCAACCCATAGTGTTTCCCCATTTCCCCGGACCAAAGACTCGTCTGTCCCCATATCCCAACTGTTGACGTCCAAGAGTGAAGGTTAGCTTTTTGGAGAAGAGATTGTGACGTCTTATATAGGTCTCAAAAAGTTCCAGATGATCGTCATAATAACTCATCCTGTATCGATCCGTCGTGCCCGCATTCTTTGTGAAGTCATCTGCATCCAAAGATGAACCCCAGGAACGCGCATCGTACATATAAGCCTTGAGCTCCCAGTCGATATTTGGTGTGTAGGTAAAACCGGCAATGAGTTGTTGTAGATAGATCGTATCGCTTGAACTTCCTCGAATGTTTCCCTTCGCATCAAGGGATTGGTCTCCGTAAGCAGCCTTGTTAACACCGTCATAGATATCAATCCGACCACGGTAGTGCCCACTGAAGGTAAGGGTGTTGTCGGCCTTTGGTTGGATGTCAGGTATAAAAATGTCCTGGTCTGCACAGAGAAAGGCAGATACCAGAAAGAGCAATGCGAATATTGGCATTAGTTAACGGGACTATGTGCTTTTTTAAGAAGTTTAAGAAAGAAAGGAGCGGTCTTACCGCCGATAAGTGTCTCTTGGGCCTCACTGCCATCAGCATTTAAAAAATAAAAGACGGGGGTGACGTCTACTTGAAGTTCTTTTGGTGCATCATTCTTGTGGATATCAAGCGAGACAGAAACGAAGTTGTCATTTAGGTAGCTCACTACAGAAGGGTCTGTGAATACATTTTCTTTCATATAGGCACATGAACCGCAACCAGGTTTATTCATAAAAACGAGCATAGGCTTATTTTGATTTTTTGCAGTTTGTGAAGCTGCAACATAGCTTGAAAACCAAGCTACATCGGATGCATAAAGACCAAGTGTCATAATTGCGATAAGTAATAGTTTTTTCAATGGTTATTCCTGAGTTGAATTATACGGAATAATATCGAAAGTTTTCAAAATCAAAGATAATCCTTTGAAAATTTCGAGGAATTAACTAGAATGTCACATCATATTGAAATAAGGGAAAAAGATTGATATTTACCCACCCGTGTAAGCTAACATGTCCACAAATCGAAGAACGTATAGCGGACGAGGCAAAGAACTTTGGCCTGATGATGAAAAAGCACTTTCCATTTTCAAAGAATTTGCCCGAATCAGGGTTTGAGATAAAAGAGCATGCCTCTGTTTTTGAACTATGCAAACCTTCTCTGGCCGCAAGCCTGTTAAACACACATCCGGAGCTGAACGTCCTGATGCCATGTCGTGTTTCCGTTTATGAGAAAGAGGGAAAAACTTTTGTTTCGACCCCTGATCTAAACTTTTTACTCGACTTAATCGAGTGTGATGCCGAACTTAAAAAAGATATATTTAATCTTTACGAGAATATAATCACGATGATAAAAGGATGGTAATAATGAGATTGACAAAAATTATATTAACGAT
>JBFEXN010000016.1:0-16561 GCA_041562655.1 Sulfurimonadaceae bacterium | reverse complement strand
TCAAAATCATCTCCCAAAAGCATACGGGAACGTTCATACCTAGGCAAGGAAATCCTCCAATCTTTTCATAGACCTGTACGCGGTCAGATCAAGCATGACCGGCGTCAGGGAGATTTTTCCTGATGCGATGGCATCAAAATCCGTGATTCCGTCTATATCCCTTTTTTTGGACTGTAAGGGGTGAAGTCCAAGCCACCAATGCTCTTCTGCCCTTGGGTTTCTGTGTAAGTGAGCATCGTTCTCATAGAACCTGTATCCTGCATATGTCACCTGATAATCTATTGCCTTGACATCAGGGGGGACATTGACGTTTAAAAGCTCTCTATGAGGAAGGGGAAACTCCCCCTCGAAGATCTTTTTCACCAAGTCCTTGATCACTTTCTGCGCCAGGGCATAGTCCACATCCAATCCATGTTGAGACGTCCCGAGGACTTGAGATATAGCGATGGCAGGCACATCATGCAACACCGCTTCCATCGCTCCGGCGACCGTACCCGAATAGGTGATGTCCTCACCCATATTCGCACCACGGTTGATACCCGATATCAACAAATCCGGTTTCTTCTCACCAAAAAGTGAGTGTAACGCCAAGTAGACACAGTCACTCGGTGTCCCGTCATCGAGTTTATAAAAATCATCATCGACTTCGACAAAACGAAGCGGTCTCGTCAGGGTCAAAGAGTGCCCGCAAGCCGACTTTTCGCTCGTAGGTGCCACCACTGTAATATGTGCCATACCCTCTAAGGCTTCCACTAACGCTTTTAAACCCTTGGCATCAAAGCCGTCATCATTGGTTATCAATATTTCTTTCATGTAATTATTATAATGACTTATGGCATAAAAAGTGCTTTAGAAGAGCATGACTGAACTCAAAAACCGATTTATAATCCTTGGTATATTTATTATGCTTCTATGCCTGAGCAGCATTGTCTACCTCACGCTGTTGCCGCTTAACATAGGTGCATCAATCCAACAAGAAGACAGCTCTCGCTTTGAAAAGAGCTACAGCAGACTCACACAACTAAGTGATGAGATAGGCGCCGAACTCAAAGCCGAAGATAGACTCCTTCTTGTATATCTTATCTTGGCGGCCCACGAAGACATCGCCTCAAGTCTGAGTTTTAACACGCCTCATGACCTCCAGCTTCAAGACAAGATGGATTCACATATCACTACACTTATCGAAGAACTCTCTCCCACTAAGGCAAGGATGCTAAGTGAGCTTCAAAGCGAATACCAGAACATGCATCAGCTTGGACGTGAACTTCTTGAACACAAAAGAGGATCAACACCTTATAATGAAGTAGACGCCTCACATCTTGGCTTTATCATCTTTGATATCGTTCTGGGGCTTGTCGCCTTAGTACTTATCGTCAAAGACTACACGTACTTACGACAAAGTCTAGGGAACATCCTTCCGGATATCTCCGATGAGAAGAACATCTTAGAAGAGATAAAGAGTGAACTCACGCAGACTAAAGAGCTAACGTGTACTATGCAAGAGCGCACCCTCCATCTAGAGGATGAGAGAATAGCGCTGCAACGACATCTCGATGATGAGAAAGCCGAACTCTCTGATGCCCTGGTTCAAGAAAAAGAGCGGTATTATGAACTAAACGCCAAGGCCGAGCAACTGCAAGAGCGACTTCAAGAAACGATGCAGAAGGTGCAGGAGCATGATGACACATTGCCTAAGAGTGAAATCATCCTGCAAGACATTCATGCCCTGAATGCCTTGATCGATACGACCAGCCAAAAACAGGATGAGTTCCAATCTCAGTTTGACCAACTCTCAAGCGATACCCAAGACATCAAGAATGTTTTGCAGGTCATCGGTGATATTGCAGACCAGACCAACCTCCTTGCTCTCAACGCAGCGATCGAAGCAGCTCGCGCAGGTGAACACGGACGTGGATTCGCTGTTGTCGCCGATGAAGTCCGTAAACTGGCTGATAAAACACAACAGAGCCTCTCTGATATTCACGCCTCCATCTCTATCATCGTTCAAGCTATTATGCAGGCCGCACAGAGCGCAAAGTCCAATCAGGAAGAGATACAGGTCATCATAGAAAAAGCCGGGGAGATAGAAAAGCTTTTAGAAAACGCCTAGAGCTGAACTGATCTAGGCTATTTGAGGAAGTCATTTTTCGGCTCAAACCAGAAACGGTTCCAACCATTTAAATATTCATAGGCAAGTCTGTAGCCATGAGATTCTAAAATAGCGTTGACGATGTAGAGTCCAAGGCCATAGCTGTGCAGGGCCTTATGTGATTTTGTAAAGGGCTCCGTATAGTATGAAAGCGGCTCGTCAAGGCCCTTTCCATAGTTTTCAAACAACAACTTACCCTCACGAGCCGTGATAACAACTTTTTTATCATCCGAATATTTTATAGCGTTGTCGATCATATTCTTTATGGCCGTAGCAAACAGCTTATAATCGACGTTAAGAAGAAGCTCGTTGTTGATATCGAGGGTATAGTTTTCTTCTTCAAAGAACCCCATGTCTATCGCTTCGGCGATAATATCGACCGCCCTGTACTCCTCTATATTGGTCTGCTCAAATCCCGAAGCGATCTGTTCGACCAAGGCCATCTCATTGATGAGGCCTTCCATCCGTATAAAGACATTCAACAGACGTGTCTTGTATTTGTTATCCTCAAGCATCTCGACTGAAAAACGTCCTTTTGTGATGGGTGTCTTCAGTTCATGCATGATATTTCGTAAAAACAGGTTACGTGACTCTATAAGGGTATTGATCTTTTTAGCCGCATTGTCAAACTCGTTGGAGACTTCTGATATCTCATCTTTGCCATCGACCTTGAACGAGACCTGCAAGTCTCCATCGGCAAACCTTTTGATCTTGGTACGCAGTTTTCTTAGAGGATAGAAACTTCTGAGTATGTAAAAAAATGAAAAGAGGATAATACAGACGATGCTCAGATAGGCATATAAGAGATTGCCCATGTGATAAGGCTTCAATCCACGTGCTTCCAGCACCAGTGAGATATGGAGTGTGTTGAGATGAAAATAGATCGTCTCTTTGTAGATCATCATCTCAATCGAGCTCTCCCTCAACAAAGCCGGGGCCAGTAGCATATTCTTTGTGTTCTTGTCCAACTCGTTCGAGGTCTCGAAGATCTCCTTCTCAACACGTTCTGCATCTGCGAATAGCTTTTCACGAAACGTATTGTCATGGACTGCATAAAGATTATAAAGCGCCAGATTTGATTCAAGTACCGAAGATGGGTTCTTCTTTTCAAGAGCGTCATTATAGATCTGGCGGATAAGTTCGTTCTTTGAGAAGATGTTTGAAAGATATTGTTGACGGTTTAGCTTGTAAAACTCCCACACCGTAAAACTGACGGTACCAAGCGTTACCACCAGGGCGATCAAGACGGTTATGAGGATAGAGTATCTAGGCACCCGCTAAACCTTTTTATCTGTGCATGGACTACTTAAGAAGCTTATAACCGATTCCGCGAATTGATTCGATCAAGGACTTGTCACCTATCTTGTTACGGATGCGGCCAACCATCACATCTATACTTTTATTGGAACTCTCCTCGTTGATCGCAGAGACATTATGGATCAGGTCTTCTCTTGAGATGACAAAGCCCTGCTTTTTGATCATATACGCCAATATCCCGTATTCTGCATTCGTCAGGTCAAGAAGATTGTTTTTGTAGCGAATCTCCATCGACTCCGTGTTCAACGAAAAATCCGATGCTTCGGGTTGTCCATCAACATCAACATTCTCGTAGCGACGAAGGACAGAGTGTATACGGGCTTCAAGTTCACGGGGATCATAAGGTTTTGGAAGGTAGTCATCTGCACCAAGCTCCAGGGCAGTGACCTTATCCTTGATATCAGAACGGGCTGAGGAGATGATGATAGGGACATTTTGCTTTGCACGTACTTCGGCACACACTTCCAGGCCATCCATCCCAGGCAGTGTAAGATCCAAGATCACAAGATCGAAATCTTCCAGTTTAAGACGGCTCAGTGCCTTGAAAGGATCTTCTTCTGTCTCGATGCTCATACCGAGGTCTTCGAGGTACTCACTTAAGACTTCGGCTAATTCAAAGTCATCTTCTATCATCAATATTTTTATCATGCGATTATTGTATCAAAAAAAATTAAATTTAGAAGAATCATTTTTCCTGTCCCTTCTACGTCCGTATCCCTAAACGATCAATAGTGTGATTCTATAGGCGATAAAGGCAAGTACATATGCCACTACCGTTGTCAGTACAAAAAGGTAGAAAAAGTACTTGATACCCCCCGCCTCTTTTGTGAAGACGACAGACGCAGCCAAACAAGGAAGATAGGTCATGATGACAACAATAAACGCTATCGCCGCAGGAAACGGTATGTTTTTAGAGATCGCGTTCATCAGACCTGAACTCTGTGCGTCCACATCGTCACCAAGGGCATACAAGACACCCAGCGTCGATACAACGACCTCTTTTGCCGCCAGTCCCGTCTGCAGTGCGACCGCCATCTTCCAGTCAAAACCAAGTGGTGTAAAGATGGGCTCAATCAACTTCCCGATACGCCCCAGATAACTTTGTTCCAAAAGTGCCTCGTCCAACTTGTTTTGCAAGACGATCACCTGCTCCTGGCTTGCCATCTCCATCTGATACTTGTATTGTTCCTGAAGCTTCAAATTGTGCGGATAATTACTTAAGAACCACACCAGCATCGAAGCCGCCGCGATGAAGGTACCCGCTTTTTTAAGGTACATCCACGTCTTTGTCTTGACCGTGTGCCAGATCAGTTTAAATGATGGAAGCCTGTACTTTGGCATCTCCATGACAAAAGGCTCATCCAACCCTTTAAAGGCAGTCATACGAAGTATTTTGGCTGCCAAAAGACCTATCAGGGCACCTAAAATATAGATCGCGAACAAGATGTTACCTGCTTGTGATTGAGAAAAGAATGCACCGGCAAACAGGACATACACAGGCAAACGAGCCCCGCAAGACATAAAACCGATGATAAACAGCGTCAATAACCTGTCCCTGTCGTTCTTTAAGACACGCGCAGACATATACGCCGGTATCGAACATCCAAACCCCGTGACCAGAGGGATAAAAGACTGTCCATGCAGGCCGAACTTGTGGAAGAACCCATCAAGCAAGAAGGCGACCCTCGACATATATCCCGTACTCTCAAGAAGAGAGATACCGATAAAGAGGATGACAATATTTGGGACAAAGAGCACAACGGCACCAACACCCGCGATGATCCCGTCTACGATCAGTGAACGCACTGCGTCATTGGAAATAGTCGCTCCGACCACATCTCCCAACCAGCCAAAGAAACCATCTATCCAATCCATTGGTATCGAACCAATCTCAAAGGTCAGTTGAAACAATCCCCACATAAAGAACAAAAAGATAGGAATACCAAAAAACTGATGGATCAATATCTTATCGATCTTTTCCGTCATAGAGAGCTGCAGTATCTCCTGCTTCGGGACCTTAAGTGTTTCAGCGACAATACCGCGATTGTAAGCCATATACTCCTCAGCAAAGACCTCTTTTATGTCATCCGTATCATGGTGCAGTTCTATGTGTTTTGCAGCCTCGATCAAGATCGGCTGAAGTTCCGTCCATATTGGATTGTCGTGCAGAGTCCGGTAAGTCTTTTTCTCATTTTGTATCAGATTGATGGCTATGTTTCTGTTTGAGATATTCGCCTGAAACTTATGTTTATCCAGATATTCGGTAATCGTCGTAATCTCTTCTTCAAGTGCTTCAGAAAAGACAAGTTTCTGTTCCTGATGGGAAGCCTTATGGGTCTTTATCGCAAGATAAAGCATCTCCTCCAAGCCGCTGTGCGCCACTGCCGACACCTTCACCGCAGGCAGACCGGTCAACTCGCTAAAATACCGTTCATTGATCTCAATGCCCTCTTCGTCTGCCTCGTCCATCATATTCATCGCCAGGACAATCTTTTTCGACATAGTCATCAACTCAGCTGTAAGCTGCAGGTTCTTTTCAAGATTGGTCGCATCAACGACGTTCAAGATCAGATCATACTCTTCATTACAGAGATAATCATGCGTTACGCGTTCTTCGATAGAGTAGTCACTAAAGGCATACGTACCCGGAAGATCGATAACGGTAAACGAATACTCCTGAAAGACAAAATGCACTTCAGACTTTTCGACCGTTACCCCGGTAAAGTTCCCGACATGCAAATGGGCATTCGAGATGGAGTTGATAAGCATAGACTTGCCGACATTAGGCTGACCGACAAGGGCGATCTTTATCTTATTCATTGATCTCTACCTCTATAAGTTCCGCTTCTTCCTTTCGAAGGGCAATACGCATCTTTCCGACCTGGATCTCGACCGTACTTTTAGTCGGAGAGTACTCTATAAGTTCTACCGCAACACCTCTGGCCATACCAAATGACATCAGGCGCTGCTTCAACGGACCGCTGGCATGAAGTTTTATGACCTTACAGCTTGATCCTTTTGCACATTGCGTTAATTTTTTCATGTTTTGAACTACTTTAAAACCATATTTTTTACATAATGATAATAAAAATCATTTTAAAATACAATAAATACCCTGCATTTTTTATAGATTTAAACACCGATTGATTTCAGGTGGGAGTTAGGGTAAGCCATGGGCTCACCAAGAAGAATCAGACTTTAAACTTATCCATGCTCATGTTAAGTTTTTCCGTCATACTGCTAAGATGTTCGGCAGCCGCTGCGATCTCCTCCACACTTCGTGCATTGGACTCGACGATGCTGTTGATATCTACGATCTCATCTGATATGGTCTCCACCATTTTTCCCGTATCTACAAAGTCATTCACTGTCTTCTCACTCACAAGTGTCGCCTCTTTCATGATATCGACCGTGATACTTATCTTCCCTTCGACCTCAGATGAGATATTCGCAAGGTCTTGGATGTTTTTCGAGTTTTTATTCATCTGTTCACCCGCATCCATGATCGCCTGGACAATGACATTGATCGTCGCCTGAATCTCTACCAGACTTTTTTGTGTACGTTCTGCCAGTTTACGCACCTCATCCGCGACAACAGCAAACCCACGCCCGTGCTCACCGGCACGTGCTGCCTCGATGGCAGCATTAAGGGCTAGAAGGTTGGTCTGGTCTGCGATATCAGAGATCACGATCAGTACATCTTTTACCTGATCGGCATCCGCGCTTAACTGTTCGATCTTGCTCGCCATCTCAGCTTCAGTCTCCGCAGTTGTCTGTACTTCTGCCGTCAGTTGAGTGATCTCCTGCGTGACCTCGTTCAGGTTCTCACTTGCTCTTAAGATGTTTTCCTTGCTCTCATTCGCATCCCTAACAGAAAGCCCTATTTCAGCCGTTATCTCTTTGGCTCTGCCTGTGGCTATATTGACGATATTGGTCACCTCCTCGACTTTCTTGCCTACGACCATCGCTGTTGAGGAAAGTTCATTCGAGATCGATGAGTTTTCTGTTGATGAGCGTTTATTGTCCGCAATAAATGCTTTTAACTCTTCCATGACGATAAAGATGCTTTTGGCGATCATCGCGATTTCGTTCTTGCCATAGATATCAAGTTTTTCTCTGAAGTCAAGTCTTGCGATCGTCTGCAGATACGCATCGATCTTTGTGACAGAACTTAGAACCATGTTGATAACACCCATAGCGATCAATGTGACAACAATGAGAACGACCGATAGTGTAAGGGTTGTCGTTCCGGCATCATCAATATTCTGACTGATCTTCATTGCCGCCTCTACTGACTCCTCTTTATGCGTTCGGATCCATGTATCCAGACTCTTTGTCAATCTTTCTGCATAGGGGTCAAGTTCAGACATCAGTCTATTTCCCTCGCTCGGCCCATCTTTTACATAGACCTTGGCCATCTTCACACCCAGCACATAAAACTCGTTGAGATCTTTTTTATAGCTTTTCAGCCCTGCTGTCATCTCATCTTCACCCAAAGCCGCATGCATCTTGATCAAGCGCTCAAGATTCTCGTTAGCCTTGCCAAAGTAAGCGTGCGCCTCATCAAAACCGTCATCAAACCCTTTTGCCCCGCGCGTTGCCGATACATCCGTCAACCACTGCTGTATCTGAACAACATTAAGCTGTAGACTCAAAAAATCAAAAGTATTTGGAAGGATCTCCCGCATCTGTTTGTTGGAGTTCTCCGCTAAGGCGTTTAGATTTCTCTGGTTCCAAAATGTACTGATCAGCATCACGGCTACGACCACACTAGCTACACCGACAAGCATATTCTTAATCTTTACATCATATATCCACTTCATCTTTAACACCTTTTTTTGATTTTTTAGCGTGACTCACTTAAAAGTAATAGTTCACACGCATCAGGACCCGGTCATAACCCGTGTCGTCAGCTCCGCTATTTGCCTTGTCCCTGACATCTGCATAACTTATCTCGAAGTCTGACTTATCTGTCCATGCATAGGCCAAGACAAGATCGTCCTCTTCATATTTTGTCGTACCCGCATCTCCATCAAACCTTCCGTAAGCGTAGGCAAGGCTCAGCCCGTCAACCAACTTTGAAAAGTCGACCTCTGCACCGAATACACGAGCTGAAGCATCATTGATAGAGTCTACTGTCATCTCCTCCATCGAAGTGAAGTACGGACCGCCGCCAAACCCAAGTATAACGCTTTTTCCAGCAGAAGATTCTGCCTCATTAAAGGCAGCGGAGAGGCTCACCCCTGAATATCCTATCAGAAGCGATCCACCTATTATATTCCCATCCACCGTCGAAGAGGACTTTTCTGCATAATTTGCATACTGAAGGCCAGCTTCCACACTAAGACCACTGTCATACTCGGTGCCATAAATGCCGTCCACATAGATCACGTCAGCAACCTTATCCATGCCATAATACCAGGCTTGAAGTGCGACGTTCTTAATACTCTCATTCATAACACCCGCTAGATAAACACCTTTTTTCTCATTACCATTGGCATCCACCCCGCCTGGGACATCTTTGAACTTGGAGATATCATCACCCGAATCATATCCTGCCCATCGATTGATGTACCCCGCGATCAACACCGTATCATCGATACCGCCATATCCAGCCATGATCGCCTCAAAGGTATTGGGCAACATACGGATATCGTCTCTGTCGTTTAAGGGTGTATCAATCTTTTGGCGCCCGATACGAAGGTCAAAGTTCTTGTATCCGTAATCGATATAAGCTTCTCCCAGATAGGCAAAAGAATCCTTGTTTGCATCAAAAAAATCGCCGTTTAACTCATCCTTGTTCCTGTCTCCACTTAGCTTACTGACCTTTTGAGACACAAATACCGAAGCTGCGGCAGAGATATTGTTGAACTTGGCTGTCTCATACTTCAACTGACCACCGATCGAAGTCGCATAATCATCTTTCGTCGCAGGATCAGTCGTATGGTTATTCTGGTTGATATAGGCAAGGCGGATATCACCTTCTACCTTTCCCTGTGTAAACGCCTCGTCAAAAGAGGAAGCGCTCTTGTACGCCTGAACTTCACTTAAAGAGTTATCTGTACAACGGTAATCGTCCAGTCCATACAACGGCATCAGAGCCATCGCACCAATAAAGGCACCCTTTAACATCTTCGCATCTCCTCCTTGGACATACTTTGTACATTGCATTAACATATTCATTTCACATCACTTTCTATATTTTTCGAAATGATAATAAATAAACACTATCTTACCGATTAAAACCTACTGTTCGATCCTTATCCCTATTATTGTTATAGACTCGCTTATCTCATAGTATTGGAAAAACATTGAAAGTTTTCTTATAAGATTTTTTTATAACTAATTAGCATCATCTAGAACACATCATTTGAGACGTAGATTTGGATATAATTTTGTTTTTAAAATGAAGGACATCAATGAGTTTTTTATACAAGGCACAAAGCCATTTTAATCTTGCCAACCTTATCACCATGGGAAACATAAGCTTTGGTCTGTTGGCTGTCTATTTTATTACGCAGGAGAACTTCTTTCTTGCTGTTGTCCTGGCATGGATGGGTGGTGCCTTTGACATCTTTGACGGAAAGGTCGCACGCAAGTATAAGCTTTCAAACGAGTTTGGCGTACAACTTGACTCTTTTGCCGATTTCTTGACTTTTGTCTTGATGCCGACATTCTTGATCTTTGAGGCAGTCTTTGAAGGTAAGGGCATCGTGATGATGATTCTCGCAGGTGTTGGAAGTATCTATTACGTCATCTCAGGACTTCGCCGTCTTATCCAGTTTAACATCGCGGCTGACCCGGGTGAAGCTGAAAAATATTTCACCGGTGTACCGACCCCGCTTGGCGCCATCCTTTTATGGCTTGTCTTTTTGGCCAATGTCTATCTGGCTCTTCCTGCCATCGGTGTCCTTGTACTTATGCTTACGATCGGATACCTTTTAAACTCCAATGTTAAAGTTCCTCACCCTTAGTCTGCTTATCTGCTCTTTATGGGCAGGGACAAACAGCTACCAAAGCTTTTATGACTACAAGCTTCAGGAGTTCTCACAAATGAAAAGATCCGACCTTCTCTTTCTGGGGGATTCTTTGACCATGCGTCACAACTGGTCCTCCTTTAAAGCTTCCAATATGGGCATTGATGGAGATACGACAGCCGGTCTTTTGGCTCGCCTGCATCACTGCAAGAATGCAAAAAAGATCGTTCTGATGATCGGGGTAAACGATATCTTGAATCAGATATCACTCAAAGCGATCCAGGATAATTATCTCAAGATCCTAAACTACTTCTCACCCGGACAAGAGATCACTGTTCTCTCACTTTTGCCTGTCATAGACATGAAAGGCACCGCAGGCATCAACCAGGATATCAGAGCGATGAACAGATGGCTGGAAACACAGACAAAACGATATGGTTTCAGCTACATCAACCTCTACCCCCACTTTCTTGATACACATAAGAAGGGGTTGAAGAAGAGCTTTACCACCGATGGTATTCATCTTACGCCTAAGGCCTATGTACTATGGGAAAAAGTCTTGCGAGATACGCTTAGATAAGTTAATTTTCTTCTTGAAGAAAATCATCCGGATTAATCTATAAAAAGATGGAAGAAGGTTTTAGCATCCCTGTTGCTAGATGCCATATAAGAGGTGTCCGTGCCAGGCACGGAACAAAAGGCCTGTATCAACTCGTCAATGCCTGTTAAAAGAGTGCCTAGCCTAATTTCGAAGTGATCGTCTCTTGTACAACGCTGATATCTTCTGTACCGTCAACGCGGATGTACTGAAGACTTTCTATCTCGTTTGCCTGTGCTTGATAATAATCTACAAGCGGCTGTGTTTGATCATGATAGACATTTAAGCGATCTTTGACGATCTCTTCTTTATCATCAGGACGCTGGATAAGCTCCTCTCCTGTCTCATCATCCTTTCCTTCTACCTTTGGCGGGTTATAGACAAGGTGATAGGTACGGCCTGAGTTCTGATGCACGCGGCGACCTGACATACGGTTGATGATCTCTTCATCCGGAACATCGATCTCCACAACGGCATCGATCTCAATACCTGCAGCTGTTACTGCTTCCGCCTGAGGAATAGTACGCGGAAAACCATCAAGTAGAAAACCGTTTTTACAGTCATCTTCAGCAATACGGTCTTTAACCAGACCGATGATGATCTCATCAGTTACCAGTTTACCTGTATCCATAGCCTCTTTGGCCATTTTCCCCATCTCTGTACCGGCTTTGATCGCTGCACGAAGCATATCACCCGTTGAGATCTGAGGAATATCATATTTCTTCGTAAGAAATTGAGCTTGCGTACCTTTTCCTGCGCCCGGTGCGCCAAGAAGAATAATTTTCATTGTATATCCTGAGTTTTAATTTCGAAATTATAGGCTCTTGCGTCTTAAAGAATAGAAAAGATATTACTTAGACTCGCCGGCTAAAGCTGTATCTTCTTTAAAACGGCATTCTCCGACTATGATCGTCTTCCCCTTTTTGCACTCCGCCTCAACATGCTCGAACATGGCTTCAGCCGGTATCTCTGGGAACTCCTCTTGAATAAGTCGCAAGACCTCTTTGGCCGAGACCTTTGACCAGGTCTTCTCATAATAAAACTGCGTTAAGAACTTCACTGCAACCGCCTTCTACTTGATATCACAACTACGATCACCCATCGAATGGAAGATAAGACGTGTATAGAAATACTTCTCATCCGAAGAGGTCTTATATTCATAGGCCAACTTATCCGAAAGACGCTCTATCATCTTCACCCCGATATAGGACGAGAATAGAGGAACATCTTTTTCGCTTCCGATCTCATTTTTAATCGAGATCTCTTTAGGCTTGGCCCTGACATAGATAACCGAGTCTGCCTTCGTATGTATAAAGATGTTCTCAAAAACAGCCTGCAGCACTTTCTGCATCGCTTCTTTATAGGTATGGATGACAAAACTCTCTTCCCACTGCGAATCGACACTGACACTTTTTTTCCTCAATATCGGTTCAAAAGCATCCTGCATCATCTTACAATTGTCTTCCATATTGACGTCTTCAAGAGGAAGTTGCATGTCCCATTCGATCGACTTGAGAAAAAGAAGTTCTTTCAACTTGGAGATGATACGTGCGATATCGCCCTGACTCTCTTGCACAAACTCTTTTTTATCGATGCTCTCGTCTTTTTCAAACAGGGCAAGACGTGCCTTCAAGACAGCGATAGGAGACTTCAACTCATGGGCTGCCTCTTTGAACAGCTCTTGCTTTTGCTCGCACAGGTTATCATTTGTCTGTATCAGTGACAAGATCGCATTACGCAGGCTCCGGACCTCATAGGTACCGTTACATACCGGTGTGGAATTCTTGTCTTCTTGATGGGAATTACAAAAGTCGACCAGGCAGTGAAGTGATTTGAACTGTGCTCTTACGTAGATGACAAAGACACTTGCCATGGAGATGAAGATAAGCATAAAAAGACCTAGCGTACTCAGGGTAAAGATAATGACCTTCTCTTGCAAAAGTTCACGACTGCAGGAGAGATGAAGATATTCTTCTTCGCCAAGTTTGACAAAAGAGTTGATACGCGATCTGTCTTCCTGCGGCCTTTGGGTCATCTTTTCAAGTCTCATATCATCAAAAAGCTCACCATAGGCACTCTTTTTCACCTCAGCTGAGAAGAAAACAAGTTCCTCATCATGCAGGTCAAAATCAAGATGTTCCCGCTTTATATCGGAAAGCATCAACGAGAGGGCACCTTCGATGTTCTCTTCAAGTTGGTTCTTATAACTGAACGAAACATATCCCAAAGTAAAAGCCATCGCTACCAGGGTGCTTAGAAAGAAAAATCTGACAATATTGGTCTGCATACTAGATCTCAATGACATATCCTCGCGTTTTGATTGTTTTGATCATATCCACAGGAAGCTTTCTTCGAATATGCGCAATAGTGACGCGGATCGTACTTGAAGCCACCTCTTCAGGATGAAGGTAGAGTGCATCAAGAAGTTCATCACCCGAAAGGATCTTGTTCCTGTTTTTCAGCAGGTAAAACAAAAGGTCGTTTTCTTTCTTACTAAGGTCGATCGTCTCTCCCTTATAGCTGATCGTATTGCTTGCCATGTCACATAGCATGCCCTCGACCTCTATTGTATTTTGTACATTATGACGACGTGAAAGGGCATAGATGCGGGCGATCAATTCATCATTGTCAAAGGGTTTTTCAAGATAATCATCCGCGCCAACATTCAGTCCGTCGATCTTGTCTGATACCGTTCCGTAGGCGGAGATGACGATAACACCAGTCATGGGGTTCTTCTGTTTTATCATCGATACAAGTCCCAGACCGATATCGACACCGTTTATATCCCTGTCTAACAGGATGACATCATAATCATAGCGTTCGATATAGGCTTTGGCTTCATCTGTGTCATAGACACGATCCACCCTAAACTCCAAAGACAGATATGCACCAACCAACTCGGAGAGGTTCCTATCGTCTTCCAACATCAAAATTCGCATTGATCACCTTAAAAGTTTTATTGTATAAAACAGCCCAAACAAAACAGGCTGATGCAACAGATATATCACTAACGAGTGCTGTCCCAAAAAAGCTATTCGCCTTGTCGCTGCATTATTGTGTACCTTCAGACCAAAGAGCTCTGCATCCATAACGAAAACACCTATAAGCACGACTCCAAACCATGGCGTAAAGCTCACTACATCCACCGTATAGACCGGGATATACCAGTGATTGACACCATAGATGAAAAGTGTGTCAAAAGGAGCATACCCCATCAGGTAACTTCCAACAATTCCCACACCAACCACCAGAGAAAACTTCGGTACCTTGATAAATATAAGCGATACGACCAAGGCAAGCGTAATAAAATGTATCACGCCAAAGTATATCCACTCCTGCGGGAAGACTATATAACTCCCAATAGATATAAGTAACGATACAAATATAAGTTTGACCAAGGTCCTGATCAACTTAGATAACCTGATCCCGTTGCTATAGGCAAGATAAGAACTCATGCCCACAGCCAGCAAGAACATACTCAGGATAATACCTCGAAAGACTATCCATTCGATGTCCACCGTTGTGACATAATCAGCATACCCAAAATATGCCAGATCATACCCGATGTGAAAGAGTACCATGAGTATCACGGCACTTCCACGAAGGAGGTCCAGCTCAAAGAACCGTTTGTTTGTATTCATATTGTATTGTACACAACTTAGCTATAATTGGGCTGACAAGAGTTGACACACAAGGTCATACATGAACAAAGAAATACTTAAAAACTATACTATCTTATATGTCGAGGATGATGAAGAAGTCCGAAAAGTCGCTGTTGAATACCTTCAGAGGATCTGCAAAAAAGTCTATGAAGCCGAAAACGGAAAGGTCGCCCTGAACATCTGGAGAGACGAAAAACCCGATATCATCATCACCGATATCTCTATGCCAAAGATGAACGGTATCGATATGGCACGATACATCCGTACTGAAGACCTTAAGACGCCTATTATCGTTGCGACCGCCTACACAGACCAGGACTATCTGCTCAAAGCTGTCGAGCTTCAGCTGGTAAAATATATCGTCAAACCAATCACCAAAGACAAGCTTATGGGAGCCCTTGAACTCTCTTTACAGCGTATGGAAGATAAGAGCAAGTTCGCGCTTCCTCTTTCACCAGAGTGCGCCTACAATGCATTTTCAAAAGAGATCTTGTGTGATGGAAAGGCCATTAAACTGACGAAAAATGAACTTCTTTTTCTTGACCTTCTGGCTTTTAACACTTCACGCGTCGTCACCTATGAAGAGATAGAGTCCCAGGTATGGCCCTACGAAGGCATGAGTTCGGACGCCATACGCTCTCTCGTCAGAGCACTTCGTAAAAAGCTTCCCGACGATGCCATTGAAAACATCTCTGGAGTAGGCTATAAACTTAAGGTTTATTCACAAGAATAGACCGACCATCTAATTAGAACAGACCTGATTTCTTCCAGCATTTTTTGCCTTGTATAAAAGTACATCTGCTTCGATGATCAAGTTATCTAATGTCTTTCCCTCACAATATTCGACCACACCAAAACTAGCGGTAACATTCAATTTCTTTATAGTAAAACGAAAGCTCTCAATATCTTGACGGATCTTTTCTGCTTTGATCCTAGCCGTATTCAAATCACAATCGGCTAGCAATAACATAAACTCTTCCCCTCCAAAACGAATAAAAGAGTCATGCTTTCGGATGTTTTTTCTAATGATTTCACCTACATCTACCAATACCTCATCACCTATATCATGCCCATATGTATCATTAACCTTTTTAAAGTGGTCAATATCCAACATAGTTAAAGAAAATCTCTCTTCATTAGAAGTATAATAGCCTACCAAGTTCTCAAAGCTACGTTCACACCCGCGTCTGTTCAATGCCCCCGTTAATGGGTCAAGAAAGTTTTTCTCTTTCGTGCTGATTAAATCATTTTGTAAAAGGTGGGTCTGCCCTTCCTTTAATGCTAAAGCCCTGATTAAATTACCTACTTGATTTTCCCAATTAGTATAGGGATAAAGAGCGATAACAGGAAAATAGACTACTGAATCAGCAATATTCTCGCTAGCATTTAAATCGCAGATGATAATACATGGGATCTCTTTAGATAAAGAGTCTTGCTGTAGTGCTTCTAAGATCTTAATAATCTCATTCATATGAGTTTGTGTATGAAAGACCATCAAATTGATGCTCTCTTCAAGTACATTTTCCAAAAAGTCCATACTGTCCGTTGCATTACGATACTTAACATCCAATGCTTGAGAAAGTCTTTCTAATATTTTAATCCTACTATCATCTTTTATCAATGACAGGACAGTAAAATTTACACTCATTATTTTTCCTACAAACACATAAATCGCATTTTAGTTTGAATAGTATTACATAAAACCGTATTTATATATATAAAAAAATCATATTGATATTGAGCCTAATGAAATAATAAACTTTGTACCCTTGTCTAGCCTTTGAAGAGACAACAAGCCATTCATATGCTCTTGGACAATCATTCTTGACATATATAGACCTAGTCCCGTTCCCTGATG
>JBFEXN010000015.1:0-16601 GCA_041562655.1 Sulfurimonadaceae bacterium | reverse complement strand
TAAAGAGTAACCGATTAGCTGATTTTCGCGAACACCGACAACGTTTGTGATCTCTGAGACCTTGGTCGCATGTAGCGTCATCAATAGTATCAAACTGATAAAGAGGATTTTCATAGACTTCCTTGCCCTGAGTAATTATGATTACTAAAGCAAGAGTTGTACCAATATATGAAGAAATAGATCAGAACATAAAGAAAGTCTTTGAACGAGAAGAAACTTGATGTTTATTTATAGTGGCTTAGCGATGTTTTTCCAAACTTTTTACTCTTTTTAAGCTTCAGCGAGCCGATAGTCTCGGGAAGCTTCAACCCTGTCATGTGCTCGATGGTGATCATCTCGATGATCTCTAATGGGATAGAGGCCAAGGTAGTGAAAGTCTTATCATATATCTCTTCCATACCTTCTCGAAATGAAAAAGGAGGATCCACATAAAAAAAGGCTTTCTTTTTCTCTCTGGAGAGTTCTTTTATCACCTGTTCTATCTTTTCAAAACTGTCACCGTAGATTGCTGTCGCATTGTCTGCACCAAGACTCTGTATGTTTCTACTTAAGGTCTGAAATGCTGCCTTGTCCTTCTCCATAAAGTAGACATGTTCCGCACCGCGACTAAGCGCTTCAAGACCGATCGATCCGGATCCGGAGAACATCTCAACTAAATAGCAATCAAGCACGTCAAACTGGATCGTATTAAAAAATGACTCTTTTACGACGCCTTTTGAACTTCGTGTAGTCTCCAAAGAGGGAAGATCAATCTTTTTCCCCCTATATTTTCCTGCAACAATAGTTGTTTGATACTTACTCATAAAACGCCTTGACCACATGTAGGATATTCTGCTTATACTCTTGTGTCAGTTGATCGATCCTCTCTTCTAAAAGCCGGAAGTCTTTATTATCGGAAGATTCTATCTCATCATCATAAGCCTGAACACTCTCTATCTCTTCCATCTTGTTGTAGAAGGCCTCTAAGACAACAAAAAGCTGTGAGCGAGAAAAAGGTTTTTTGATATCAGCATCGCTATCATCTGATATATACAGACTGTGATGCGAGTCCATTATCTTTCTATCACGAAGTACCACATCACACTGCTTCAACGAGCTTAAATGGCCATCCAAAAACAGTTCTAAACTACGTTGCAATAAGGCAGATTCGCACTGAACAGCGACCTTCATTTCAGCTCCTTCATATGATGTCCTATACTATATCGCAAGTCATCATCCATATCTTCTATATTCTCTAGCATCCAGTGCAGATATCCTCTGTCAATATCGACTATCTCTTCGATATAACGACCACTATATTTTCCAAATGGAAGCTTCTCCAAAAGGACGGGTTTTGCACTTATCTCTATCAATTGTGAAACTGTAGCATATTGAAGCAGAGTCTTCCATAAAAGCATAAGATGCAAACCATCGCTTAGGGCGCGATGCGCACAAAGATCGATTCCAAGTTCTTTTGCAAGGGCCTCTTCTTCTTTGTATAGAGCAAGTTCATAGCGTAAGAACTGCAGGTTAAACCTTTCACACTCAGGGATAAGCGCTTTGACACAGCGTAGGGTGTCTACTCGTTGCATCTTCAGCGCAAAGCCCTCTTTTTCGAGCATCTGAAGATCAAAGTTACTGTTATGTGTGATGAGCACATTCGCATCTGTATTGTTCTCTTGTAAAAGAGCATAGGTCCTCGTCTCTTGACAGCTTTGAGCCTCCGCGACCATCTCATTGGTGATATGATGAAGGGACATCGCCTCATTCGAGATCTTTTTCAAGCTTTTGCACAGTGAGGTTGAGACGATGCTTTCATCGCCTTTATCTATGATCAGTGCCAACTCGCATATACGATCTTTTTCCTCAAGCCCTGTTGTCTCAAGGTCTAAAAAAACAAGTTTAGACATGTTTGACTCCAATTTTCTTGCACTTCTTGAGAATAAATGCGAAGGCACCGCCGCCGAGTATACTGACCAATAGATATAAGGTATAAGCGTTGAACCAGGATAAAGAAGGAAAGGTTCCTAAGAGTAATTTTGATATCCCGATAAAAAGTACTACAAACACCAGGATCATCCAGACCGTGATAAAGAGCCATTTTCGCCATAACATCACCACATCCGACAATACAGGCGAGTTGATCACCTCTTGTTTACAATCATAAAGAACAAAATAAAGTCCTCCGATCCTTTGAGAAAAAAGAGCCTTAAAGACCATCAGCAAGACAAGAATATACGCCAGACTAAACCCAATTGGAAAACTCAAAAAGGCGATCCCTTTCAGGGCTACAAAGGTCTCCTTGTTCAATGGGGCGAAACCTTTGTAGATATATACCGCTAAGGCCGTGATACTAGCCAGGACCGTAGCAATAAACAGCGTTCTTAAGCTCACCCAAGTCAGCCAAAAAAGATAGACCTTAAGATAAAAATACTTAGGCTGCGCCATCATGCACCTGAGAAATCATACCGTGATAGTGTTCCAAGGTCATGAAGCTTTTTTCAAACCTCCAACACAAGATGAACTCTACAATCGCCTTTTTTAGAGCTTCATCAATAACATCAGAACGTCCAAAGTAACCCAGTGACGTATTCTTTGATTTTTTAGACTTAGCATCTTTGTCATACGAGATACAGATGATCTGAACATAGCGATTTTCCTTGATATGACCCAAGTCCTCTGCCTGCAAGGAGAGTCCTGTCACATTCATCGCTTTATACTCGAACAGGTCTTCAAAATCCGGTATCTTTTCATCGATTCTTAAACGTGTGTAGAGATCTTTCAAAGTTTGCATGTTCTCTTTTCTTGCTGTCTCAAAACTTGATATCTTATTTGTCAAGACTTTTAATCTATCCAGTGCACTGCTCATAGATCTACCTTCTATCTTCATATTTTTATATATAAAGCATTATCCATACCACGTCGTATCAAGCTTCGAGTCGTCTATATAAAACATCAACTAGTCCTGTATATCGTCATCTTCATTCACACAATCATAATAACTTTTAATGATAGAAATATTTTACGCATTGCATACCCTTACTTTAACCTTCCGTTCACTATAATAAGAATTATATTTTAACTTAGGATTTTTATGGATTATTTACAGATTGAGGGACCGACAAAACTAAGCGGTAGTGTTGAGATCGCAGGAGCGAAGAACGCTGCCTTGCCACTGATTGCGATGACACTCTTGGCCAGTAATGAAGTCACCATCAACAATATTCCAAATGTCGTCGATATCAATACCCTTGTTAAACTTTTAGGAAACCTTGGTGCTACGGTTGATATTCAAAACAGCAGTGTCCAAATAGATACCTGCTGTTTGACAAACACAAAAGCTACCTATGACATAGTCAAGACTATGCGAGCTTCTATTCTTGTTCTTGGCCCTCTTCTTGCGCGTTTTGGCCACTGTGAGGTATCTCTTCCCGGCGGTTGTGCCATCGGACAGCGTCCTATTGACCTTCATCTTAAAGCATTGGAACAGATGGGTGCTGATATCAGTATCGAAGCAGGTTATGTTCATGCAAAAGCAGAAGAAGGCCTAAAAGGTGCGCATATCGTCTTTGACAAGATCACTGTTACAGGGACGGCAAACATCGTTATGGCAGCAGCCCTGGCCAAAGGAAAGACCGTCATCACAAACGCAGCGCTTGAACCCGAGGTCGTACAGCTGTGTGAAGTCCTTAAAAGCAGTGGAGTAAGTATAGACGGGATCGGTACTTCTGAACTGACTATTTACGGAACAGATCGTCGTCTTGTCCACATCGAGCCTTTTGACGTCATTCCCGATCGCATCGAGGCAGGGACCTATCTTTGTGCTGCAGCTGTGACCAACTCAAAGGTGACTTTGACAAAGGTCTGCCCGGAACACTTGGAAGCGGTTCTGGCGAAACTGGAACAAATGGGCTTTGGCATTGAAACCACACAGGACACGATAACCTTGCTACCTGCAAAAAAGATCAAGTCTGTGGATATTATTACACAGGAATATCCAGCCTTTCCTACGGACATGCAAGCACAGTTTCTAACGCTGTGTACTCAAGCTGAGGGAGTCAGTCTTATCGAAGAGAGACTCTTTGAGAATCGTTTTATGCACGTAAGTGAACTACAGCGTTTAGGTGCAGACATCCGACTTAAAGGGAACTCTGCTACGGTATCAGGCAAAGTAGACCTTGTCGGTGCCGACGTAATGGCTACAGACCTACGTGCTTCATCAGCTTTAGTACTAGCAGCCATGGTCGCGCAAGGCACGACCAATGTCCACCGTATCTATCATCTCGATCGTGGATACGTACAACTGGAGAAAAAACTGCGAAAACTGGGCGCAAAGATACAACGTCTCAAAGAGTAGTCTTTATCCAAGGTGTACCTTATCGCTGCACCTGCACATCATCCTAAAAATTCCTCCTCTTTTTTTGTAGTATTAATATTGTTGATATATAAAAAATCATAAAGTACAGACTAAAATATATAAAAGAGCGTCTTTATGTTTAAACAGTTTCATCACACACTTACCTCACAAATGCTTATTACTCCCCATCATATCAGTCTACTAAAAGCCATTCTAAAAGTCGGTATGTTTGGATTTTTGTTCTATAGTTTATTTGTCTATTTTGTGTTTTCCGATCAACTATTGGCATCTGTGAATGCTACTTCTTGTATCGTCTTTGCTCTGTCATGTCTTGACTTCAGAATCAATAAGAACTACACGCGAACCTCTACAATTTTGAGCCTCACTTTCTTACTCTTTTTTTTCTCCCTTATCCAACTGACTGACAATAAAGACCTCACACTCTTTGGGACTATCCTTCTTCCTGTTTTTGTCTTCGCTCTCAACGGCAGAAAACTAGGTTCCCTCTACACCGTTCTCTTTTTCCTCTTTATCTATGTCTTTGCTTACCAAGGCATCTCTATCTGGAACGAAGGCACCTTTTCGCAGCTTGCTTATACACATTACACCGCTGCTACGGTCTTGCTTACACTTTTTATCTATTTCTTTCAAACTGCCTTTGAATCCTACGTCCTTGAACATCATGAACAAAACCAGCAGCTTAAAGAAGCACAAAAACTTGCCAGTATCGGGAGCTGGGAGTGGAACATTTCTAATAACGAGGCCAAATGGTCTGATGAGACTTTTCATATTTTGGGAATGGACCCATCTACAGACAAACCAGATTTTGCGAGTTCACGTGCCCTGACCCATCCCGATGACCTTCAACGTCTGGACAAGACTGTCAAACAGGCTATTGAAAATAAAAGAGACTATGATATCACCCGCAGGATCATCTTGAAAGATACTCAGGAAAAAATCGTACACGGCAAGGCAAAGATCACTTATGATGAAGATGGGAATCCCCTTCGAATGATCGGGACAATGCAGGACATAACGGAACAAGTTCGTATTAAAGATGTACTACGACAGCAGAAAGAGGCTTTTGAGACCATATTTAAAAAGTCCCATGATGGCGTTCTTGTTATCAAAGATGGAAGGTTCATCGATTGTAACGATGCTGCACTGAGAATGCTCAAGGCATCATCCAAGGAACAGCTTCTCAAGACACCTCCTGGTGAACTCTCTCTACCGGTACAACCCGATGGAGAAGACTCGAATACAAAAGCAAAAGATATGATCCAAAAAGCAATCGATGAGGGCATCGTCAGTTTCGAGTGTTCCCATAGAGCCTTTGATAGCTCTGTCTTTATGGTCGATGTCGTATTGACCAGGCTGGAGATCAACAACGAGACAGTCATACATGCTTCATGGAGAGACATCACCGAAAGAAAACGACTTGAAGAAGAGTTAAAAGAGTCTCACTTCAACCTTGAGGGGAAGGTCAGGGAGAAGACAAAAGAGCTGTTATTACAAAAAGAACAGGCTGAATCAGCAAATAAGGCCAAATCAGAGTTTCTTGCCAATATGAACCATGAACTCCGAACACCCCTTAATGCCATCTTGGGTTTTATCTATCTTCTTAGCGAAGATGAAAATGACCCTCATAAAATACAGCAATTTAATCTCGTTAAACAAGGAAGTGAATCTCTTCTTAATATCATCAATGATGTTCTGGACTTTTCCAAAATAGAGAGTGGGAAGTTTACTCTTAACTATGCCAATAGCGACATCACCAAGAGCGCAAGAAGTTTTCTTGAATTCTTAGGCGGTGCTGCCAAGAAAAAGTCTATCGAGTATCGCGTAGATGTCGACATGGCCATGCCACCCATCTACATCGATCAGTTGCGCTTAGAACAGGTCATGGCCAATCTCGTTGGAAATGCGATCAAGTTTACACCTGATAATGGAACGATCCTTATCAAGCTCTATCACGATATCGTTAAGAACCAACTCTGTTTTAGTGTCAAAGACAATGGTATTGGTATCGCTTCGGCGAAGCAGGAACTGATCCTTCAACCTTTTTCTCAAGCAGACATGTCAACAACACGCGCATATGGAGGGACAGGCCTCGGTCTTACTATCACACAGGAGCTCTTAAAGATGATGGAAGGAGAACTGCATATCAAAAGTGAGGAAGGAAAAGGAAGTGAGTTCAGTTTCCGTATCCCTTACAAAGAAGCTGTACCTTCGCTCGTTCAAGTCCCATCCTTACAAAAGAAGGAGATCACCCTTTCCGCAGATAATTCCATTCTGGTGGCGGAGGACAATCCGATGAACCTTTATCTATATGAAGAGCTTTTCAAAAAACTTGATATCAATGATGTGACCTTTGTCGAAAACGGATATGATGCTTTCCAGGCCTACAAAGAACAAAGACACCCTTTGTTGCTTCTTGACATTGACATGCCTATTATGAACGGGAAAGAGGTCTACGACCATATACGAGCTTATGAGGATACACATGCGCTTGAACAGAGTAAGATTATTGCGATTACAGCCAGTTCGGATGAAGAGAATAAAAAGAGTCTGATGACACATGGTTTTGATAACTTTTTAGCAAAACCTGTTGATTTCAACAACTTTAAGCAGTTACTACAAAACCACACACAGCCAGTAGAAGCCACCTGCTAAGAAACAACAGACTTCTTCGAGCCTTACCAACCGGGCCTTGGAAACACCGACATAAGAAGTTTAAAAGTCCTAAGACAGGCCCTATTTATCTTCAAAGATAACGAGTTCGTAAATACTTTTTTTAGTGACCAATGTCTTATGCGCTGGGACGGAACCGGTCTGTTTTGCCTTACTAAGTTCATGAGTAAGATCATTGACATCCTGCTCGAGGGATTCTATGTGATCCTTCAAGCGTAAGACAATATCCACACCCGCCAGATTGACACCAAGATCACGTGTTAGACGTAAGATCATCTTAATGCGATCGATATCACGCTGAGAATAAAGACGTATTCTCCCCCCTGAGCGTGAAGGTGTTATAAGGTTTTCTCTCTCATACTGACGCAGTGTCTGTGGGTGAATGTCTAAAATCTTTGCGACTATACTGATCAGGTATACCGGTTCGTCATAATGGTGCATAATTATCCCTTATACGCTTTCTGGAAGCTTTTCTTGGAGTGCTTTGCTCAACTCTTCGTCTAGATCGTCAACGGCAGGCAAGACGATGTTCGCTTTTAGATACAGGTTGCCCCTTTGCTGGGTCTTACGATCCGCTACACCCATATCCTTGACACGAAAACTTTGCCCATTCTTCGTATTTTGAGGAACTTTTAGTGTAATCTCTTTTTCCAGAGTCTGTACTACTACTTTTCCACCGAACAGGGCTGATTTTAAAGGCACATCAAAGACTTTGATAAGATCATTTCCTTCGCGCTCATAATCGACACTAGGTGCAACAGAGATAACCAGATACAAGTCGCCCTTTTGGCTTCCCATATCTTTTCCTTTTCCGCGAACACGAAGCTTCTCACCACTTTTAATACCTGCTGGTATTTTGATATCAAAACTCTCGCCCTGCATGGAAACAGAATGCTTACCACCTAAGACTGCTACGGAAAATGGAACTGTGATATTACTTTCGATATCAAGGTTCATACTCTGCTGACCAAAGCCACCTGCTCCACCAAAACCACCGCCAAAGCCGCCACCGAAGCCACCTGCTCCGCCAACACCACCGCCGCCAAACATACTGCGGAGTATCTCATCAAGATCAGCTCCCCCGCCCTGTCTGCTAGCAAAGTCATGAAAGTTTTGGCCGCCGAACATCGAGTCCCCGTGCATATCATACTGCGACCGCTTGCTTTTATCACTTAATATCTCATAGGCCGCATTGATCTCTTTGAACTTTTCTTCTGCCTCAGGCTCTTTATTGACGTCTGGATGATACTGTCTTGCTAATTTTCGATACGATTTTTTGATCTCAGCATCACTTGCAGACGATGAAACTTCCAAGGTATCGTATAAACTTTTACTCATTCTATAACCTTAAAAATTATTTATATTATTTTGATATATATTTTATCATAATACTTGAGTCACTGTCAATCAAGGTATTGTCTTAAGCCGGGCAATAGAGTCTCTCCGTGCTTATAAAAAATTTGAAGAGATGTACTAGGGATAGTATTGATTAAAAAGGGGTTTATAAACAGACGCAGATGCTAAATCTAGAACCTGTACGAGAGTGTCAGCATAGTCTGCTTTGAATTTTCTGCATGAACAGAGTATTCCTCGACAAACCTGTCGTCAACAAGGCTTAATGCCGTAAAGAGGTTGATGTTTAAATAGATATTCTTAGCAAGTTGCGCTTCTTGCTTTGAAAGCAGCGTCCCCAACGCATCTTTTTCTGTGTAAGAGAGATTACCTGCTTGAAGTAAAGGACTAAGCATTAATAAGATCATCAATATAGACTTCATCATTCTTTTACCTTTCTTTAACACCATTATGCACTAATTTAGTAAACAAAAATCCAATAGGAGAAGAAGCGTTCTTATTATTAGGAAAAGTGCGTTTTTCTGTTGAGCTTGAAATTGTTGAACTTAAAAGGGGGAAAGAGGGACACATCCGAAAGACTTTCTTCTCGGATGTGTTAAAAAGGCCTAGTGAAGGAAGTGACGGATACCCGAAAAATAAAGTGCCATACCATGCTCATTAGCCGCTTCGATGACTTCATCATCACGGATAGAACCACCCGGCTGGATCACTGTCTTGACACCAGCTTCTGCAGCAGCGTCAATAGAGTCTCTGAATGGAAAGAATGCTTCTGAAGCAAGCGCAGCACCAGTAACATCAAGGTTCATCGCTTTTGCTTTTTTCAAGGCACACTGACTCGCATCCACACGTGAAGTCATACCCATGCCTACAGCTACCATTGCAGAGTCCTTGACATATACTACACAGTTTGATTTGACCAATGATGCCACTTTCCAGGCGATCTCAGCATCTTTAAGTTCCTGCTCACTTGCTGTTCTTTCAGATACAAGCTTAGAGTTTCTTACCTCGTCATCTTTTACCTTATCAGCATCCTGGAAGACAAATCCGCCATCTACGTGTTTAAAGTCTAAGACATCATTTGAAAGAACGATTCTGTCTGCACCGTATTCAAACAGTTTCAAACGTTTCTTCTTTTCAAACACAGCTTGCGCTTCTTCAGTAATACGTCCCGCGATAACGACTTCCAAAAAGATCTCGTTCATCTTCTCTGCAAGGTCAGCATCGACGACACCATTAACACAGACAACGCCACCAAATGCAGAAACAGGATCACATTTCAATGCTTCTTCATAAGCCTCTACAAGATTATCACGAATCGCAAAACCACAAGGGTTACCATGTTTTACAATACATACGGCATTTTCATCTCCGAATGCTGCTGCGATCTTGACACCACCGTTTAAGTCATTTAGGTTGTTAAACGACGCTTCGCCTTTTAATGTCTTGAAGTTCTTAGTGAAATAGTTATCGAACTCATACAGCGCACCTTTTTGGTGAGGGTTTTCACCATAACGTGTATCCATCACCTTTTCACCCACGATAAACTGCTTCGCACCAAAACCATCATTGAAACGTTTATTCATGTAGTTCGCTATCATCGAGTCATACGCTGCTGTATGTTCATACGCCTTGATCATAAGATCACGTCTGAACTCTACCGAGTTTGTGTCATTCGCAATCGCATCCAAGACAAGAGAGTAGTCTGCAACATCGGTGACGATCATTACTGAATCAAAGTTCTTTGCTGCTGAACGCACCATTGCAGGTCCACCGATATCAATATTTTCGATGATATCATCAAAATCATCAGTCTTCTCGATAGTCGCTTTAAAAGGGTAAAGGTTGACACAGACCAGGTCGATCGCTTCAACACCAAGCTCTTTAGCCTGATCAAGATGAGACTGCTTGTCACGGCGGTGTAGGATACCTCCGTGAACAAAAGGGTTCAGTGTCTTAACACGCCCCTCAAAACACTCAGGAAACTTTGTGACCTCATCGATCTCAATCGCAGAAACACCTGCTTCTTTTAACATCTTGAATGTTCCGCCTGTTGAGATGATCTCAAAGTCTTGTTCAACTAAAGATTTAGCAAACTCAACAATATTTGTCTTATCGCTAACACTGATTAAAGCTCGTTTCATTATGGGCCTTTATAGGGGATGAAATATTAATGAAATTCTATCGAATCTGAACTTTCAGTTTCATTAGCCTTATAACTATTATCAATAGAAACTATTGCATCTCCAGGCTCATCAAAAACATATCCTCTCCGTCAATGACCTTGACATCCGTACTTGAACATTGTGGACAGCAATAATGTGCTTTTTCCAGTTCGCTCTGTATCTGACATTCTTGACACAGGACAGTAAGCGGCTGTATATTCATAATAAACTCGGCCTGCTCACAGACACTCTTCTCTTTGAAGGTGTCAAAAGCGATCTCAAAAAGATGGGGTTCGACGCCGCTCATCACACCGATCTTTACGATGACTTTGGTTACCTGCTCGGCACCATTTTCATCTGCAAGCGTCTCGATCTGCTCCATCAGTGCCTGAACAATAGAATATTCATGCATCAACAGATCCTCGGAAGAAGCTCACCCTTGGGGAGATCAAGAAAACGGCTGCTTCCATAAGACGAATGCAGTATGACTTTTTCAGGGTAGTGTTGAGTGACACGCCCGATGATCGCGGCATTCTTGCAAAACTCAAACTTCTGAAGTATTTCCAAGGCAGATGAGGCATGCATCGGGGCCACGGCAAGAAGAAACGTCCCCTCATTGGCAAAGTCCATCGCCTCAAATCCGAATATCTCACAGATACCCTGGACCTCATCACTGACACACACAGATGACTCTTCGAGTTCAAGGCATACATGACTGCTTTGCGCCCATTCATTTAGTACAGCCGAAAGTCCGCCCCGGGTCGCATCACGCATCGCACTGATGGAAATATTCTCTTTTATCAAGGCTTCAACAGCCGGCCATAGTGTCTCGCAGTCACTGTGCAGATCCGCACTGACATCCAGTCCTTCTCTTGCCATCAGTACCGTCGCCCCATGGGCACCGATATCTCTTGAAACAATAAGGACATCCCCTTCTTTGATATTTAGCGCGGAGATGTTCTCATAAAGCACCTCTGCGATACCCGCTGTGTTGATAAATATCTTGTCAACACTTCCTCTGGGTACGACCTTCGTGTCCCCGCAGACGATCTTGGCCCCTGATTTTTCCAGTTCGGCTGCCATACTCTTGACGATTGTCTCAAGTTCATCCAATGGCAGACCCTCTTCTATCATAAAAGCCGCACTCAGATACAATGGCCGAGCCCCCATCATCGCCAGATCATTAACGGTTCCCGCAACGGAAAGTTTTCCGATATCGCCCCCCTTAAAAAAGATCGGGCTGACGGTGAAACTGTCTGTCGTGAAAGCGATCTTCTTCTCTACTTCCAAGACGGCAGCATCTTCCGCCTTGATCAAAATATCGTTTTTAAAATGACGATAAAAAAGATCACGGATCAAACTGTTTGTCTCTTCACCTCCGCCGCCGTGAGCCAGTTGAACTGTTTTTTTCATCACAGCACTCCCGCATAACGGTAATAGGCATTGCAGGCACCTTCTGAGCTGACCATGCAGCTTCCCAAAGGTGTATTTGGCGTACATGCCGTTCCAAACACCTGACAATCCATCGGTTTTGCTAGCCCTTTGAGAATGCTCCCGCAGATACAGAGTTTGTGATCGTCAATAGGATCGTTCGCTAAAATGTCTGCAAAGCGTTTTTCTGCATCAAGGTAAGAAAATTCATCCCTGAGTTGCAAAGCACTCTGCGAAATATCTCCTATCCCTCTCCAACGAAAATGATCTCGCGGCTGAAAATAGGTATTGATCAGCTCTTGTGCTTTTGTATTGCCTTGCATATCCACCGAACGGGTGTACTCGATCTCCAGTTCCGTTTTGTGTTCTATCTTTTGACGAACTATCATCAAGATACCCTGCAGTACATCTACCGGTTCAAACCCCGATACCACAAGAGGTGTCTTGTACTGTAACGGGATATTTTTATATATCTTTGCCCCCGTGATGACACTGACATGCGATGGGCCGATAAAGGCATTGATCTGGGCTTTTCCATCTGCCATAATAGCATCGATGGCAGGCGGTACCAATACATGATTAATATGAAAGAAGAGGTTTTTGATCTTCTTCTCAATAGCCAATTTGATCACTGCCGCTGTCATCGGTGTCGTCGTCTCAAAACCGATGGCAAAGAATACCACCTTCTTCTCGGGATTCTCCTGGGCGATTTTGAGTGTATCCATGGGAGTATACAAAGCGCGGACATCTCTACCCCTCGCACGTTCTTTAGCCAAAGAGGTCTTTGAACCGGGTACGCGTATCATATCGCCCAGGGTAAGAAGGACCGTATCTTCCATCCCTGCCAAGGCGATGGCATGGTCGATACGTTCTTTTGGCATGATGCAGACGGGACAGCCGGGTCCGTGAATAAACGAGATATTTGCCGGCAGCAGCTGCGGCAGTCCGTACTTCATGATCGTATGGGTATGCCCTCCACAGACCTCCATAATACGAAGCGGTTCACTAAGCTTCCAGGCTTCTTGCTTAATCTTCTCCGCCAAAGAACGGATCATGTCCGGATCTCTGAAACCGTCGTAGAGGTCTTTGAGTTTCAATTCATTCATCATGATCCTCTATTTTCGCAATTATCATCTTCAAAAACAACTTTTTCACGCTCTTCTTCTTCCATCTTTTCAAAGATCTCTTTGTAGAGCTTCAGTGATTCAAGAGCGTCCTCTTCGTCGATCTTGTTCATAATAAACCCGATGTGCAAAAGGACATAATCACCGACCTTGACATCATCCTCTTCCATCAGATCAAGACCCGCCTCACGCTGTACACCCATGGTATCCACGGTTGCTCTGCTATTCTCTTTATCGATCTTGACGACTTTGGAGGGTATAGAAAGGCACATCTTAGTTTCTCATCTTTTTCTTAAACTCAATCCACTCGAGAACACGCTCTATGCTTTTATCATCTTTGATGTTGACTTCAAGTATATCAATCCCCGGCTTGAGTTTGCGTGCCTCACTTTTTTCATGTTCGATATCATAATCAAAATGAGGCAACAGGTCCGTCTTGGTAATAAGGACAAGGTCAGCCTGCCTGAACATCACCGGATATTTTTCTATCTTGTCACTGCCTTCAGGGACCGAGACCAAGACAATATTCAGATGCGACCCGACATCATAACTCGCCGGGCAGACAAGGTTCCCCACATTCTCGATAAAGCAGACATCTATCTCTTTAAGAGGCATATCATGCAGACCCTTATGCACCATAAAAGCATCCAGATGGCAGGCACTCCCTGTTTGTATCTGAAAAGCCGCTATCCCTTTTGAACGGATGCGGTCTGCATCTCTACTCGTCTCAAGGTCACCCTCTATCACGCCGAATTTAAACTCGGCCAACTCAGCCATCTTTTCCAGGAGGCTTGTCTTTCCGCTCCCGGGAGAACTCATCAGATTGATCGCCAATACATTGTGATTGTCAAAATGTGCTCTGTTATGAGAGGCTTCGTGATCATTCTTATCCAAGATCTTTTTGATAACGGCAACCGTCTTCGTATCGTTAAGCTGAGGATTATGATGCAAGGTCTCGTGAGCAGCCTGATGGGTATGGGAGTGTTCATGAGAATGATCATACCTGTGCACGTGCTCCGTTATGGAACAGCCGCAGTCTTTACACATAGTTTTCCTTTATCCGATAAGAGAATGTACACCAACGACCAAAGAAAGCATTCCCATGGTCATAAAGAGGTGGCGAACATGTTTGTGTGACCTTAACATACTTTTGTTGATAAAAGAAACAATTATCCCAAAAAGAGCAAAGCTTACACTTACGCCCGCTACAAACACAAAGACTACACTAAGGTCAATCCCTTCTGCTTCGATCATGCCAAGGGTCACCAGCATACCTCTCACCCCGCCGATGCCCATAAGCATCCCGATCGTATAGGCTGATACAAGCTTCTTTTGATCATTATGCTCATGATGTTTTCCAAACCAGATATGCACATGTTCTCTGCCTTCATGCTCATGGAACCGCAGGTGAATATTGTTAGAGTAGACCATATAAAGCAGATAGATTCCAATACATACGATTACGCTCGAAGCAATAATATCCCCATACGCCAATATGCTTTGCGAAATGACATAGTCTTGCAATATCTTTGAAAAAAGAAAGAGCATGATCCCGTGTCCAAAAGCAAAGGCCAATGTGATCATTACTGCCTGCCGCGGTCTTTTGCCAATGGAAAAGTTTGCTATTGCCGTCAGATGATCAGGACCAAAAGCATGAAGGACCCCGTACCAAAAGATGATGATCAGACCTATTTCCATCTTCTATTCCCTATGTATTGCATACCATGCCTGCCCAAGTGAAATCGCACTGTCGTTGACCGGCGTGCTTTGCTGAACATGACAGCAGCGTCCCTGATTGCTAAAATGTCTTAAAAGGAGTCCTGTCAGCGTCTTATTTTGAAAGACACCACCCGCAAGTACGACAGGCAGCTCTTTATGCATAGAGGCCAGGGTATCAACAATAGATGTCATTGTATAATAAAACCGCGTTACCGCTGTGGCAGTATCCTTTTCAACAGCCATTTCTCTTATCATCATACGCCAATCGATCTGATTGCCTGAGAGTTCAAAAGGATAAGCCCTCGTCTCGGACAGCTTGTCAAACACGGCTTCACTCTTTAAACCGCTTTCTCCCTCATAACTTGCCTTCTGGATAATACCACATAAACTGGCAATGCCGTCAAACAGTCTTCCGGCTGAGGAACACACCGGGGCATTCACTCCCTTCTCCCATCCCTTGTGCAACATACGGATCTCCTTTTGGGTAAACGCTTTTACTGTCGGATTGGACATACGCAGTATCTCATCAAGACCAAAACATTCAAAAAGAAGAGAGAGACCTGCACGGCGCGGCTCTTTCACTGCCTTAGCTCCCCCCAGTAGCCGAAACCCTCTCAATGTTGCTATGCGTTCATACCCCTGGGTATCTGCTATCATGACTTCGGCTCCCCAGATACTCCCATCGTCCCCATATCCCGTTCCGTCAAACGAAAAGCCCAAAACAGGTCCTTCGACTTGCTGCTCAGCCATACACGCCAAAAGATGTGCGTGATGATGCTGGACAGTCTCAGTGGCCCCACCCTGCTGCTTTGCCCATTTACTTGTAAGATATTCAGGATGCTTATCATGCACGATAAGAGACGGTTTAAGATCATAGAAACCTTTAAAGGTCTCGACTGTGCGTTCAAAATATCTAAAGGTCTCCACACTCTCAAGATCACCGATATAAGAAGAGAGTATCAACTTGTCCTCAAAAGCCAGAGAGAGTGTGCTTTTTTGATTGGCGCCGACGGCTAATACATGCTTGGGAATCTTTTTGTTTAGCCTGATCGTATAGGGAGAAAAACCGCGTGCCTGTCGAAGCATCATCGGCTGACCTTCTACGATCTGCATCACACTGTCATCGACAGCATTGATGATCTGCCTGTCATGATCCAAGACCAGGTCAGCCACGCCGTTTAAAGAGTCAAATAGCTTACTTGCCTCGGTTATGATCGGTTCTTCAAAGCGGTTAGCGCTTGTTGCGACCAGGGGTATATTCAGACTTTTAAAAATAAGTATATGCAGTGGGGTATAGGGTAAAAACACCCCTGCTCGTTTGATACCGGGAGCGATAGAAGAGACGACAGCAGAGGTCTCCTTTTTGTCAACGACAACGATCGGTTTCTCTTTGGAGAGTATCCATCTTTTTTCAATAGCATTGATCTTTGCATTGGCTTGTATCTGATCCAGGTCTTTAAACATGACAGCAAAGGGTTTCTCCGGACGGCGTTTATGTTCTCTAAGCCTTTGGACCGCTTTTTCGTTTGTCGCATCACACATCAGATGAAAACCGCCTATCCCCTTGATGGCAACGATCAGACCTTCATGCAATGCTTGAGAGCAAGCTTCTATCGCGGATTCATCCTTGCATTTTTCCAGACCGTTCTGATCAAGAAGTGTAAGTCTTGGTCCGCATTGATGACAGCTGATAGGCTGGGCATGATAACGCCGGCTTCTGGGATCATGATACTCTGCATGGCATGATGGGCACATCTCAAAGACATTCATGGAGGTGTTGGCACG